>DAOVRI010000068.1 GCA_030628245.1 Dehalococcoidales bacterium | reverse complement strand
GTAGAGGATGCCTTTATAGGGTCGTCCTTCATCCGCCAGGGCCAGGATGGTCGGCTCCATGATGGTCTTAGTGATGATGTGGCCCAGTACCTCGCTGTAAAACGGGGGAGGACTGTAGCTGCCCATGCCGCCGGTGTTCGGCCCCTGGTTGCCGTCGTATATCCGCTTGTAGTCGCAGGCGGGCACCGTCGAGACGACCATGCGGCCGTCGGAAAAGCTGAAGAAGCTCATTTCCCTGCCGAAGAGGTGTTCTTCGATAACCACCCGGCTGCCCGCGGCACCAAAAGATTTCGCTTTCATCATGCTGGTAAGTGTTTCCTGGGCTTCGGGGACGGATTCGGCGATGATGACTCCCTTGCCGGCGGCCAACCCGTCGGCCTTGATAACGATGGGGGGTTCCCGGTCCTGGACGTATGCTTTGGCTTTTTCGTAGTCGGAGAAGCTGGCGCTTTGAGCGCAGGGGATGCCGTGTTTCTGCATTAAATCTTTGGCGAAGACCTTGCTCGACTCTATCTCGGCAGCGCCCTGGCTGGCGCCGAAGACGGCCATTCCGCTGGAGATAAAACGGTCGGCGATGCCAGCCGCCAGGGGGGCCTCCGGACCGACGACGGTGAGGTCTACCTTGAGGTCTTTGGCCGCTTTCACCAGCGCCGCGACATCCCCGGCCTTGATATCCAGGTTCCGGGCTATTTGCGCCGTGCCCGCGTTGCCGGGGGCGGCGTATATTTCGTCAACTTTGGGGCTCTGGGCCAGCTTCCAGACCAGGGTGTGTTCCCTGGCCCCACTACCAATAACTAAAATTTTCAGTGTACGCCTCCTAGTATTTTTATCTACCTCACCCCCCTCGTGTCTTATCTTTTCCCACCCGGCCGCCCTCGTATCATCGGCGGCTTAACCCCTTGATATTCCCCTCCAAAATCCCTCTCGGTCTCCCTTTACCAAAGGAAGAAGCTATAATGTCTCCCCCTCTTAAGTTTCCCCCTTTGAAAAAGGGGGATTAAGGGGGATTTCCGTAATTTGCCCCTCTTTGACGCCCCTTGTGTATTTGGGGTGTTATCTCTTTAAGCTATCCTGTTAAAAGTTCCCAAGCATAAAAGTGATTTTTCAGGAGTTCACTTCTTACCTCATCGTTATGTTTGCGACTACGCTCATAAATCGGTAGTCTGCACCCAGATACCATATATTTTTTAAAATCAGTAGCTGGAAGAACCCAGATATTGGGCTTTCCTTTCTCTATGAGGTTATCCTCATTCATGTCTACGCAGATGATGAAGAATTTTTCTTCGGGATGTTCGTTGATGTTATAGACGTTGAAATACCCAGCTTGATCTTCTTTTTCAGTGGATTTAACCTGTATCTCTATATAAGTCCCATCTTTCTTTCGTAATATGGCGTCAATTCCTATATCTATAACTGGAAGATAAAGGTCAGCACCTCTTTTAATTAACTCGCTGAAGACAAAATACTCAGCACTTTTACCTTTCCGCAAATCTCCAATGCTCATTACACCTGCCTCCCTCCTTTACTTTTACTCCCACTCTATAGTAGATGGCGGCTTGGAGGTTATGTCGTAGACGACGCGGTTGATGCCGTCCACCTCGTTGACGATGCGGTTGGAGATGCGTGCCAGCAGGTCGTAAGGGAGGCGGGCCCAGTCGGCGGTCATGGCGTCGTCGCTGGTGACGGCGCGGATGGCGGCCAGGTAGCCGTAAGTGCGATAGTCGCCCATAACGCCCACCGAGCGGACATCGGTAAGGACGCAGAAGCTCTGCCAGAGCTGGCGGTAAAACTTGGCTTTTTTAATCTCGTTCATCAGGATGAAGTCGGCGCTGCGCAGGATTTCCAGCTTTTCTTTAGTGACCTCGCCGATGCAGCGGATGGCCAGGCCGGGGCCGGGGAAGGGCTGGCGCCAGACCATCTCCTCCGGCAGGCCGATCTCGGCACCCACGAGGCGTACCTCGTCCTTGAAGAGATAGCGCAGGGGCTCCAGCAGGTTGAGGGTCATTCTGGCGGGCAGGCCGCCGACATTATGGTGCGATTTTATCTTGGCCGAGGCCGTACTGACCGACGATACGCTTTCGATAACGTCGGGGTAAAGGGTGCCCTGGGCGAGGAAGTCGACCTTGCCGATTTTGCTGGCTTCCTCCTCGAATACCCTGATGAACTCTTCGCCGATTATCTTGCGTTTCTCCTCGGGGTCGATGACATCTTTAAGGCGGTCAAGGAACCTGTCGGTAGCGTCGACGTAGATGATATTCATACCCAGGTTGTTCTGAAAGACCTTGAGTGTTCTATCCGCTTCCTCGCGGCGGAGCAGGCCGTTATTGACGAAGATACAGGTAAGCTGGTCGCCGATAGACCGGTGGATAAGGGTGGCGACAACGGAAGAATCGACGCCTCCCGAGAGGGCGTTGATGACCTTGCCGTCGCCCACCTGTTCTTTAATCCGGGCCATGCTCTCGCTAACGAAGTTGCCCATCGTCCAGTTCCCCTTGCAGCCGCATATCTTGTAGACGAAATTGCGCAGGATGGTCTTGCCTTCGGGGGTGTGGACTACCTCCGGGTGGAACTGAAGGCCGTACACGCCTTTCTCGTCGCCGATGACGGCATAGGGCGAGTTTTCCGTGTGGGCGAGGGCGAAAAAGCCCGGCGGCATTTCCTCGATTTTATCGCCGTGGCTCATCCATACCGGCGTGGACTCGGGGAGCTTGGCGAATAGCGGCGAATCGACCTGGCTCAGGTGCATGACGGCGTGGCCGTACTCGCGTTTCGTGCCCGGTGTTACCTGCCCGCCGAGCTGCTTGGTGATGACCTGCATCCCGTAGCAGATTCCCAGCACCGGCAGGCCGCTTTCATAAACGTAGGCCGGGGCGAGGGGGGCGTCTTTAGCATAGACACTGGCCGGGCCGCCGGAAAGGATAAATCCCCTGGGGTTGAGGGGGGCAATTTTCTCCCAGGGCGTGTCGTGGGGCAGTAGCTCACAATAGACCTGGCACTCGCGCACCCGGCGGGCAATCAGCATATTGTACTGCGAGCCGAAGTCCAGAACGATAATAGCCTCGCGCTCGGCGCCGGAGACAGCCTCCTCGGTAACTACCGGCTGTTCGCCGCTGATTTCCTTGGCAATCTCGAGGTACGTGGAGACCTCGATATCGTCGGTAGTGGCTATCCGGCGGCTGTCATCCGGGGGCGGATTTTGATTTTCGTTAACCATGTTTATAGAACACAATTTACCATTATGCTATACTATCGTCAAGTGGAAAGGCTGCTTTTTCAGGCGTCGGCAACAGCCATTTCAGAAAAAATTTTTAAAGTTCACTACTTTCAAGCAGTTATCATCCCTGATGGATAGTTACGAATTTCTCAGCAAAAGTCCTGCGGCTACCTCGGCTCTCGGGGAGAGGGTGGGTGAGCGACTCGAAACGGGCAGCGTCATTGCCCTGACCGGGGAGCTGGGCTGCGGGAAGACGCTGCTGACGCGAGGTGTCTGCGCCGGACTGGGTGTTCCCCTGAGGCAGGTCAACAGCCCGACCTTCGTCCTGGTGAACGAATACCGCGGGCGGCTGCCCGTCTTTCACATGGATTTATACCGCCTGGGCACGGAATCGGACGTTGTTGAGCTGGGTATTACCGACTACCTCTCTCGCACGGAGTCCGGCGTGATGATTGTGGAATGGGCGGAGAAAATACCATCCCTTCTCCCCGACGACCTCCTGAAAGTGGAGTTTGAAGTCCTGTCGGCCCGGCAGCGGCGCATTAAATTTTCCACGTCCGGCGGAAGGTTCGGCAGGCTGCTCGAGGAGCTGCAGCGGTCATGATGGTGCTGGGTATAGATACATCGGGTTACGCCAATGCCGTGGGATTGGTCGACGACGAAAAAGTCCTGGCGGACTCTACTTACGCGGCAAAGACGGATTCCCTGGAGCAGATTGTCGCCAATATCGATTCCACCCTGAAGAGTGCCGGGCTGGCTCTCAAGGATGTGGGGGGAATTGGGGTAGGGCTGGGGCCGGGCTCGTGGACGGGAATCAGGGTGGGGGTAACGGTGGGTAAAATCCTGGCTTTCAGCACGGGAAAGCCCGTCGCCGGTGTGCCGACACTGCAAGCCCTGGCTTACGGCGCCCGCCACGAATCGTCGCTGATTTGCGCCGTTATCAGCGTTGGCACCGGCGATGCCGTTTATGCTGCCCTGTACCGCCCCGAAAACAATGCGGTTCGTCGAATCGGTGAGTATTATGTCGGTGATGTTAAAGGATTAACAGCACTGTTAACCGGGCCTGCCGTACTGGTGGGTAACGGGTCTCAGGCATATACACGAATAGTCAAACAGGAATCAGGAATGAATATCAAAGCGGTAGAGGCTACTCCGGGTGGCGCGGCGGTGGCCTGCCTGGCGGAGCAGCGACTGGAACTTGGCGAGAAAGACGATGTCCTTTCCCTGACGCCGTTGTATTTAAAAGAATCCACCGCTAAAGCGTTTGTGAATAAATACAAGAGTAGCCATACGTAAAGGACCGGTTTATATTCATGTTAGTTCTGGGTATTGAAACTTCGTGCGACGAGACATCGGCGGCACTGGTAGCCGACGGCGAGACGATATTGTCCAGTATTATCGCCACCCAGCTCGATTTGCTCAGGAAATACGGCGGGGTGGTGCCGGAAATTGCCGCACGCAGGCATACCGAGCTTATCGGCTACGTTATTAAAGAAGCCCTCGATACGGCAGGTAAAACCTTGGATGATATCGAATCCGTCGCCGTTACCTCAAAGCAGGGGCTTATCGGCTGCCTGCTGGTCGGCGTGGCCGCGGCCAAGTCTATCAGCTACGCAAAGCAGATACCTCTCATCGGTGTGCACCACATCGAGGGGCATATCTTCGCCAACCGACTCAGCCATCCGGATTTGCCGGTGCCCCATGTCTGCCTGACCGTCTCCGGGGGGCACACCATGCTGCTCTACGTTGAGAACGACTGCAAATACGAGCTGCTGGGTACGACGCTGGATGATGCTGCCGGTGAGGCCTTCGACAAGATTGCCAAGTTTCTCGGTCTGGACTTCCCTGGAGGCCCGGTTATTGATAAACTTGCTACCAAGGGGGGTATAAAAGCCTTCAGCTTTCCGAGACCTATGATAAGAAGTAAGACGCTCGATTTCAGTTTCAGCGGACTGAAAACTTCGGTTATCAATATGTTCAAGGACAGGGTCGCCCGCAACGAAGCCCTGCCTCTGGCCGATATCGCCGCCAGCTTCCAGGAGGCGGTCGCCGATGTGCTGGTCGGCAAGACGATGCGTGCCGCTGAGGAACGCGGCGTAGCGGCGGTCAGCGTTACCGGTGGTGTCTCCGCCAACAGCCGGATCCGGGAGGTCTTTCGGGAGACCTGCCGTCGCAAGAATATCGACGTGTTTTTTCCAAAACTTTCCCTGTGCACCGATAATGCCGCTATGATTGCCGCCGCCGGATACGCTAGAATGAAGATGGGGGAGGTCTCCGATTTACGCCTGAATGTTTTTCCCAATGTACCCCTGGAGGGATAGTATGAAGGCGAAGATAGAAAAGATAGATGCAGCCAATCCTGATAAGGATATACTTGAGCAAGCCGGCCGGCTGATAAACAAGGGTGAAGTGGTGGTCTGCCCGACCGATACCGGTTACGCCTTTTCGGCCAATGCCCTGGACACCCGCGCCATAGCTAAAGTCTTTCACCTGAAGGGGCGCTCGTACTCCAACCCGATACACGTCGCCGTAAGCTCTATCGATGAGGCAGGAAAGTATGCGGATATCGACGCGACCGCCCGGTTTCTCGCCGAGCATTATCTGCCCGGGGCGCTGACGCTGGTGCTGCCTAAAAAGGAAGCGGTACCATCTATGCTGGTGGCCGGACTGGATACTATCGGCATACGCATTCCGAACAACCCTGTGATACTGCGTCTGGTGGAAATGACGGGACATCCGCTGACCACGACCAGCGCCAATGTCAGCGGTAAGCCGGCCACTTACTCGGTCGAGGAGGTTGAGGCGCAGCTCGGAGAGAACATCCGTGACGTGGCTTTGATACTGGACCAGGGGCCCCTTAAAGTGCGTGAACTATCCACGATAGTCGATTTATCGGTCAGTCCGCCCCAGCTTATCCGGCAGGGACGCGTCAGCTGGCTGGAAGTCCGTGAAGTGATAAAGAGATTTCAAACTTCCGGATGAGCTATACTTAAAAAAGGAGGTCTTATCTATGCGTATAGCTATAGGCGGCGACCACAGAGGTTGTAAGCTCAAAGAGCTTGTCATCAGTTTGCTGGCGGAACACGGGTATAACTATCATGATTTCGGCTGCTATGATGAAGAAGCGGTTGATTACCCCGATATCGGCGTCAAGGTGGCCGGGGCCGTCGCCAGGGGAGAGTTTGACCGGGGCGTCCTGATATGCGGAACCGGCATTGGCATGTGCATTACGGCCAATAAAGTGAAAGGGATAAGGGCGGCCCAGTGTTATAATGCCTTCACCGCGAAACGGGCGCGACAGCACAATAACGCCCAGATTTGCTGCCTGTCGGCGGAGGAAGGAAAGGCGCGTATCCCCTCCATCCTGGAAACTTTTCTCACCACCGAGTTCGAGGGCGGCAGGCATGTAGCCAGACTGGACAAGATAAAGGAAATCGAAGAGAAACAGTTTGGGCGTGGTTAAGCCGCTACCGGATATTGAGTAACAACATGTCAGATTACCGCGATGAATATCAACGCAAGCTGATTTCCGCTGGGGAAGCCGCCGGGCTGGTGAAGTCCGGCATGTGGATTGACTACGGGGCTATTTGCGGCTTTCCTTCGCTGATTGACGAGAAACTGGCGGAGCGGGCCAAAGAGTTAAGAGAGGTAAAAATCAGGGCGGAACATTCCCATACCCAGATTCCGCGGATTGACCCTCGCCAGGAGCACTTCATCCACAACTCGTGGTTTCTGGGAAAGGTGGAGAGGGAGTATCACAAGAACGGCGCCTGCTCCTACATCCCGTTCGGCCTGAGCGAAGGCCCCCGGATGTACCGCGAGTGGCTGAAGGACGAGGTGGATATCACGTTTATCGAAGTCACGCCGATGGATGAAGAAGGCAACTTCAATTTCGGCACGGCGGTAACACGGCAGAAAGCGGCCTGCGAAGTGGCAAAGACGGTAGTAGTCGAAGTCAATGAACACCAGCCGTGGGTCTACGGCGGCTATGACGAGGTCGTCCACATCTCTCAGGTGGACTACGTCGTCGAGAACTACGAGTACAAAATACCGGAGTTTCCGGCGGCGGAAATAACCCCGGAGGACGAGGTTATCGCCGGGTTGCTGGCGGAGCAGATAGAAGACGGAGCCACTATCCAGCTCGGCGTGGGCGCTATACCCAGCATCGTCGGTAAGTTGCTGATACAGCACGGACTGAAAGACCTGGGCATACACAGCGAGATGTTCAACGACAGCATGATGGAGCTTGTCGAGGCGGGAGTGGTCACGGGGAGAAAGAAAAATATCAATCTGGGTAAGGCCGTGCACTGTTTTGCCGCCGGCTCGGAAAGACTTTACAAATTCATGGATAGAAATCCGGTGCTGGCGGGGTTCCCGGTAGATTACACCAACGACCCTTATATCATCGCTAAAAACGAAAAGCAGATAGCCATCAACAGCAGCCTGCGCGTTGACCTGCGGGGGCAGGTCTGCTCGGAGTCGGTGGGCTGCCGGCAAATCAGCGGTACCGGCGGCCAGCTGGAGTTTACTCGCGGGGCTTACATGTCGCCGGGAGGCAAGGCTTTCATCTGCCTCCACGCGACCCGTGAGGATAAGGACGGCAAAATGATGTCAAATATCGTGCCTGTCCTGGAATTGGGGGACATGGTTACCGTGCCGGCCTCCGATGTCTCTTATATTGTTACGGAGTACGGCATGGTCAATCTCAAAGGCAAGAGCACCTGGCAGCGCGCCAAAATGCTGATATCCATCGCCCACCCCGATTTCTGCGACCAGCTTACCGAGGCCGCCCGCAAAGACAATTTTATCACTAAGGGGACCGCTGGCCTACACTGGTAATAGCTGTAAAGCGTCACCAAAAATTACACACGCGCCAGCTTGACAATAAACAGTCGCTCATGCTATCTTTAGGTACGGGCATTTAACTAAAAGTTTATTTTCCGGTCCGTCTCAAGAGGCGGTTATTTTTTTAGTAGAGCTTTTTGGAGGAATAAGAAGTGAAAAGTGATGCCGCAAAAAAGGGTATTGAAAGAGCGCCGCACCGGTCGCTACTGTACGCCGTGGGCTGCACGCGTGACGAGATGGACAAACCGTTTATCGGCATCGTCAACAGCTTTACGGAGATTGTGCCCGGGCATATCCACCTGCGCGATATTGCCGAGTCTGCTAAGGCCGGGGTGCGTGAGGGGGGAGGCGTTCCCTTTGAGTTCAACACGATTGCCATCTGCGACGGTATCGCCATGAACCATGCCGGCATGAAATACAGCCTGCCCAGTCGCGAGCTTATTGCCGACTCGGTGGAGATAATGGCGGAGGGCCATGCCTTCGATGCCCTGGTGTTCATACCCAACTGCGACAAGATTATCCCCGG
>DAOVRI010000040.1 GCA_030628245.1 Dehalococcoidales bacterium | reverse complement strand
CACGAAGTATTGACGGCGGGCAGCGGCGAAGAGGCGGTTGTCATCGCCCGGGAAAAAGACCTCCAGATGGCATTTATCGATGTCAAGCTGCCGAACATAGACGGCCTGGAGACCCTCCTGCGCCTGAAGGAAATCAATCCGGACATCCTCACGGTCATGATGACCGGATTCCGCAACGAAGTTAAAGACGCCCTGGACAAGGCCCAGGAAGCCTCGGCTATTACCTGCCTTTACAAACCGTTCGACCCTTCCGTAGCTGCCGATATCGTGATGAAAATCGGCAAAAAGTCACGTCGTTCCAGGAGAGGCGATGAAGGTTAACGAAAGCGTACTGGTAGTCGATGATGACCTCGATTTCCTGAAAATCATCAGTCGAATTCTGGGAAGCAAGGGCTACGAGGTAGGAACTGCTCCTTCCGCCGGCGAGGCGATATCCCGGCTGAAAGAGCGTTTCTACAATGCCGCTATCCTTGATATCAGCCTGCCCGATGCCAACGGCACCGAACTGCTCTCCAGAATCATCGAAATCCATCCGGACATCATCGCGATAATGCTGACCGGCCATTCCTCGGTACAGAACGCCGTGGAATCGCTGAATCGCGGCGCTTTCGCCTACCTGGAGAAACCGCTGGACCCGGAGAACCTGCTTTCGGTCATCAGCCGCGGCCTGGAGAAGCAGCTCCTGGTCATAGAAAACCGGGACCTGGTAGAAGAACTGGAGCGGCACAACCGCATCACCAATACCCTGCTCAATGTATCCCAGGCCGTGTCACAGTCCCTTGACCTGCAAAAAATTATAGATTCGGCGCTGGACAGAGTAGCCCAGTCCACCGGTCTGGAGGCAAATTTCGTCTATCTAAATGAGAACGACCACCTGCTGCTGAAGAGTCACCACGGGTTATCCAAGAGGATAGTCCAGGCCATGCCGAAAGAGGTCGGTAAAGACAGCGGTGTTATCGGCCGCATCTTCGGGGAAGCCAAACCCGAAATAATCGAAGAGCTAACCAAAGAGGCCGAAGCCAACCTTGTTTTCCTGGGTGACGGAGGTTACCATTCGTTTGCCGGTGTTCCGCTGACTATTCTGGGGGAAAGCATCGGCATCCTGGGTGTAGCTACCAGCTTCGCACACTACTTCAGCGCCAATAATATCGAGCTACTTACGGGGATAGGCCGTGAAATAGCCATCGCCGTGCGAAACGCCCAGTTGTACGAGGAGGCTTCGAGCGCCAGGGCACTCAAGGAACTGGACTCCATGCGCACCGAGTTCCTGGCCAACGTGTCTCACGAACTGCGCACCCCGCTGGCCGTGATAAAGGGCTCCGCCAACAGCCTCCTGCAACCCGATGTCATTTTCGACGAGCAGACACGGCGCGACTTCCTGTCATCCATAGATAAAGACGCCGACACGCTGACCCGGCTGGTGGACGACCTGCTCATGATGTCACGCCTCGAAGCCGAGGCCCTGGAGGTCAAGAGAAAGCCCCACAAACTCGCCGAGGTAATCAACTCGATTAAAGACAGACTGGATAACCTGACCGCCAAGCACCACCTGCGCATTGACATACCCGATACAGCGCCGCCGGTGGCTATCGATGACGGCCGTATCGGCGAAGTGCTGACCAATCTTGTAGAGAACGCGGTGAAGTTCTCCGAGGATAACACGACCATTACTATCGAAGCTCATCCCAACGGCAAAGAAGTAGTTTTGAGCGTGTCTGATGAAGGCATCGGCATTCCTGAAGAGCTTCACCATAAAATATTCGGACGCTTCTTCCAGGGGGACGGTCGCAAGACCGGAAGGAGAAAGGGAACCGGACTGGGGCTCGCCATCTGCCGCGGTATTGTCGAGGCACATGGCGGTAGAATCTGGGTGGAAAGCGAACCGGCCAGGGGCACCAAGTTCAGCTTCAGCCTGCCGGTGCACTAAAGGGGGACACAGCTATGGACAAGAAAAACATCCTCGTCGTAGACGATGACCCGGCGATACTGAGATTGCTCAGTACCAACCTCAGGGCACGCAGCTACGAAGTAATTACCGCCACTGACGGGGAGGAATCCCTGGAGGCGGTGCAGCGAGATTTCGTCGACCTGATAATACTGGACCTCATGATGCCCAAGGTGGACGGCGTGGAAGTGGTCCGGCGCATCCGTGAATGGTCGGACGTGCCCATCATCATCCTCAGCGCCCGGGGCGACGAAAACGATAAAGTAAAATGCCTGGAACTGGGCGCCGACGACTACCTGACAAAACCATTCGGCATCGCCGAGCTGATGGCCAGAATCAAGACAGCTTTCCGTCACCGCGGCGACCCCTCCGTAGCGCCGGCACGGTCGAACTTCGTCTGCGACGGCATGGAGATTAACTTCGCCAAGAGGCGCGTCACTATTGACGGCAAAGAAATAACGCTTACCCCCACCGAGTATGCCCTCCTGCAACACCTGGCGGTGAACTCCGATAAAGTCCTCACTCACACCATGCTTTTACAGAGCGTCTGGGGCAACGAATACTCCTCGGAGAAGGAGTACCTGCGCGTCTTCGTGGGCCGACTGCGCCGCAAGCTAGAGGCGGACCCCAAGAACCCCAGGTATATCCAGACCATCCCCGGCGTGGGCTACCACCTGGCGACGGTAGAATAAAATCGAGTTTACCTGCGGTAAATAATAAACCCTTTTCCCCGGGCTATTCCAGGTGAAAGCTGCCGATTACTTCATCCAGGACCGGTTCATCCTGTTCAAAACTGCCGGGAAGGCTTATTCCCATTATAAGGAAGCTATTCGCTTCCGTGATTACAATCACATATTTGCAGGTGAGGAGATACCCCTGCATTGTACCGCTGAACACAACCTCATAGGCCGGAGTACCGTCGTCCAGTGCTATCTCACCTTCGGAAAGAAACTCATAGTCACCGAGCTGCTCACTGAACATGCTTTTCAGCCCCGATGCGGACTCGGCAAGGGTAGTAGTTTCTTCTTCAGTCCACGCCCTGACCATTACCTCGGGTATTCCCGTGGCCGCCCGGAGGTCAACGATTTCACCGTACTGTCCGGTGGTATAGTCAGCCCACCCCGCCGGGTAAGTTATAGAGAAGCCGTATTCGGCGTTGGTATAGGTGCCGCCCGGGCTGGGAGCCGGCGGTACATAGGTGTAGGACGACAGCAGTTTGAAGCTGTCGATGACGGCGTTTACCAGCGTCTCCCGCTCGTCAAATTGGTCTGGCTCTCCACTTACCCCGACAAACAAAACCTGCTTCTCCCGCACCAGGATGACGTATCTTGACTTCTCCACTTTTCCAGTGCCCATATCACCTTTGCATATCATTTCGTAGCCAGAGATACCATCACCTATGGTAATATCACCCTCGTAGAATAGCTCATAATGCGACATCGCTTCCATGTACTTCTTAACCTCGGCTACGGCGTCGGCCAGGCTAATTCCCTCGGGCCTGTATTCCACCGTCACACCCCCCGATAAACTCCCTTCGGGTTCATTGAACAGGAACTGTAAACTTGTCCCCGCCCCGCGTGTATTCTCAGCCCACCCCTCGGGATACTCAATGGAAAAGCCGTGCTCCGTGTTTTCGTAGAGAGTCATGGCCGTCTCTTCCTGAGCCGGCGCGGGCGTGGGAGTCGAAGGTAACGTCGGAGCAGGAGCTGGTGTTGTATCCGTGGCTCCACACTGGCAACCCGCGACAAACAAGACTAGTGTCACTATAACAGCCATCAAGATGCATTTATGCCCTCTTTTTTCCAACATAATACATCCCTCCTTACGATTATCATGTGACAAATGTATTATTATATGCCTATCCTACTACTTTCTCAGGTAAGTGTCAAGGCGGCCGGTTACTTCTTATCTTGCGCTAATTCATCAGCTTGTCTATACTTTTTGCAGAGAAACTATGTCCGGCCTAACGACGTAACTTCTCTTAATCTATACTTTATGTCAACCGCATTTACGTTCTGAACGTATTTAACGATTGTCTCCCCCACCCTGCCCAATCATTAATGAGATATTTATCTTATCCCCGCGGCCATTTATGCTCTGTTTATTGCCCCGATGTTAGTCTTATACCGAAACATAAAACAAAAACCCCAAGGAGGCTGACATGCTGGCAAAAACTAAAATCCTTACCATTACCACCGACCCGGTATTGATGAACTTCCTGCAGCAAGAGCTTAACGATGGTGAGTACGAGATAATCAGCACCCGCCATACCGGAATCCAGCTCAGGGACGCAATCGATTCCGAAGACCCTGAGTTTATCATCCTGGATATCATGATGCCAACACTGGATGGAATCGGAACCTGCCTGCAACTCCGCCAATGGACGCAGCTCCCCATCCTGATGCTCAGCACCTGGGGTACCGGCGACAACACGGTCAGGGGACTGAACCTGGGTTCCGACAGCTATCTGACCGAGCCTTTTGGAGTCGATGTGCTAAAAACGCGGATAGAAGAAACCCTGAAACGTAATGCCGCAACGGTCGACCCGCTGTCCAATATGCGCACCGGTTAATATTGAATAATCTGTAAGTATAAACCAAGAGCTGTTCCCCAGCCTGGTAACGTTCCAATAGTTAGCAGGGCTTAGCCGATAAAACGCTAAGCCCTTTCTATTTATACCCGGCATCCCATCACAAATTTCCCCTACTATGCCCGCCAAAACATTTATGCATTGTTTATAGCACCACCCCGGCTTTTTATGTTTTATTTCCCACTTCAACGATAAGCTGAGACTGTGAGATGAAAACCCATGACCATACTACATCCGGTGTACAGAGTTAAAGCAGAAGGCCAGATGAAATGAAAAGGAAATTGATTTTCCCCCTGATTGCGGCTTTACTCCTCACCCCCTGGCCGGTGGCATACGCCTATGACGAAGCCATGGCCATAAATGCACCCATGACCGTCGAAGCCGCCGAACCCGCTACAGCACCGAAGTTGAATGCCTTCGGGAATGCTATAGGCGGCGTCACGCCGGGCGACCTCTTTCATATCGACTCTGCCAACAGCACCGCCGATACGCTCTTTACGCTGTATATCACCAATATCGATGAGCTCGTCTACCATTACCGGTACATGACCCTTAACGTCGGCATCTATGTCCAGACCGGTATCGACCAGTGGGAGAAAGTTACCTGGGGTGAGGGCGACACGCCCCGGGAGACCTATATAACAATGCAGAACGGCATGGTGAGCTTTATGCTGCCGGGATATGCCAAATATAAAATCACCATCGATAAAGGCTGTTTTTACTGCTACGGGATTGCTGGCGATAATTACGCCGTCTCACCCGAGTTTTACCTCACTTTAAGCTGAGTTAACCGGGAGGCCCCGCTATGACCTGTATATAGAGAAATACGGATTATAAGGAACCTGTGGACTTAATAATAAATCGCCGCGGGAGGTAAAGATATGATAATACTATGGATACGGAAAAGAAAAACAGAAGAGCCAAGCGGCCCGGCCAAGAATGATAAAGAGGCTTTCCAGAAACACGACGCGGTCATGAAACAGTTCCGCCTGGCTCACCCGGACACCAACATCATTAACGCCAAGGATATCCTGACGGCGGACGGCAATCTACTGGCGCCGGTGGACAAGGTGAAGCTTACCGACCATGTACAAAACTGACATATCAGGGCGTAAAATGGGAATCTTCTGAACAGAATACAGAAAGTAAATTTTTATAAAATCATAAATAGAGCTCTCTTATATGAAGAAGATGAGAGAGCTTTATTTTGTGCCCGCCCTGCCCCGGCGGGTAGCCTCAAGCTGCTTGCCATGACACGTCTCATGATGATAAAATATTGAACAGCGTTACATCATGGGCCGCTAGCTCAATTGGCAGAGCAGCTGACTCTTAATCAGCAGGTTACAGGTTCGATTCCTGTGCGGCTCACTTCTACCACTATCCGCATCCCCTTTTTGATATTACAGTTGTCCTGCCGCTTATTTGAAAGCCCTCTATACTCCTCCCTGGAAATTGTCATCACTCATTACTTCCAGCACTGCCTCTTTCCCCGAGGTAACCGGCAGTATCAGGTGTGACCGGTATTCCCTGTTCCGGTAAATCTTATGAAGCGTGGTCTTGGAACTATTTAGATGGGGATGATAGTGAATCTGTATCTCGGGGTCTCTGGGGGATTCCAGGCTTTCTATCTCCAGTTTAATCCGATGACCTGCTTTAAAGACGTTGACGATATTGCCCAGACCTATCGCGTATTCATTTATCTCACCCGGCTTAACCGGCTCCGCGCTGGTATGGGGATGATAGGGACTGTATGGTTTTGGCCTGGTGGTATCCAGAGCCCGGTGGGATGCCTTCAGCCAACCTTTAGACACAGTCGTCTCTCTACCGGTTGGCGCTACATCGGATAGCTTGACTATCCAGTTAGCATCGTCCTGGTCAACGGAAGCAAATAAGCTCAAAGCAGCCATTCCAATCACCTCCAGGTCTGCCGGCAAGGCAGGGCTGACATATTTAACCGAATCTCTCTTGGTGGACAGGTGCAGTGGTTGCTGTAAGAAGCAGTCAGGCTCCGGTTGATAAAGCTCAGGCTCAAAGGAAAGCCCTTCCCAGCGACGCAAATAACAATCAGTATATTCAATTCCCTTTAACGGCCACTCCTTCTCATAACGGTACCGGTTGGCTCCCGGGACAAACAGCTTGATTGGTGGCTCATCCATAATACCGGTATCATTACCCTTAAGCCAGTGGTCGTGCCACCTTAAAATCAGTTCTATATCCTCTCTCCAGGGTCGCTCTTCGGGTCCGGTTGGTTTCACGAAGAGTTTTTTGATGGTATTTATACCAGTGTAAACGTCCCAGAAGCCTTTTATTCCTCCCACCTTTCCGACCACGTATGTAGGGACTTTTATCTTATCAAAGAATGGGTAAACCGATTTATCCCGCCAGAAAGGACCATCGAATGGATTCATCACTATATCAAAGAAACTCGGGTTTTTCTGAGGATACTTCAGCAGGTGATATAAATTAGGGTAGTGTTTGATATCGGGGTGGTTTAAGAGTTCATTGCGCCGGCGCTCAAATTCATCTCTGGGCAGGGTCTTCATCATTTGAGATACGGCGTTTTTAGGCGCAAATCCACTTGTTCCATGGCGGCCATCCCACAATCCGTACAGGAACAAGCTGAGGACACCCCCGGAATAGGCAAAATCGCGATAGAAGTCAGCCGCTATATGGGATACAAAAATAGCTTTAAGATGAGGGGGCTGCTGGATAGCAACCTTTAATTGCATATTGCCGTAATAGGAGTATCCTATCATACCCACATTGCCATCGCACCAGGACTGGCTGGCTATCCATTCTATAATGTCAGCGCCATCTTTCCCTTCCTGCTGCGTCGACATTCCGAAAAATTCACCTTCCGATTGACCGGTCCCTCTAGCGTCCGCAATAACATGGACATAGCCCCTTGGTACTATGTTGTGAGTATCGCCGGCTTCTATGTTGCCGTCCCAAACGGCACTTTTATAAAGCGGCTGCGGCGGAATCAATACTTCCTGTAGTTCTTTACCATAACCTCCCATAGCAAACAAAGCCGGGAACTTACCTCTGGCACCCGGGCGATAGACATTCACTGCCAGGCGGACTCCATCCCGCACGGGTACAAAAACATCTTTTTCTACTTTGATGCCATACTTGGGTTGACTTATGAGCTCACGCCAATCTTTTTTCACTTTTTCCTCCTTTGTAGTGCCTCCAGCTACCCGGTACCGACGTCATCACGTGGCGTCAAAGGTAATCCTCCCCCGGCGTTTATTGATTCGCCGGTAACATAAGATGAAAGCTCAGATGCCAGAAACAGAGCCACTCCCGCTATTTCCTCGGGCATACCCATTCTCTGCATCGGGACCCTTTTGTCCAGCATGGTGAAAAAGGCTTCTCCTTCTTTTTCAGACATATCCTTCAGCATCTCGTTAAAAAATTCCGAACGTACCGGACCCGGCAGAATTGCGTTTACCGTGATATTAAAAGGGGCCAGTTCAAAAGCCAGGTTGCTTGTCAACGAAAGGACCCCTCCTTTTGCCGAATGATAATGAACGATGGGTGCAGGTGGATGTATGGCGCCCATGGAAGAGACATTGATAATCTTGCCGTACTTATTTTTTCTCATATGGGGCACAACCGCCCGGCAACACAAAAACTGGCCTTTCAGGTTAATGCCGACAATCCTGTCCCAGTCCTCTTCGGTTGTATCCTCAATTGCCCCTTCTTTAGCGCCCGTTATTCCGCCCGCATTATTGACCAGGATATCAATTTTACCGAATTTTTTAATAGTCTGGTCTACCATATCGTTTACCTCGGCGCTGTTTGAGACATCGGCCCCAATCGCCAGGGACTCGCGCCCCAGAGCCCTGACCTCATCCGCAACTTTCCGGGCGCCCTCGATGTGCAGGGCATTGACGACTATGTCACAACCCTCCTCGGCAAACTTAAGGGCAATGCCTCTCCCAATTCCTTTGGCGCCTCCGGTAACAATCGCCACTCGATTCGCAAGTAACAATTTCCGCCTCCTTTAGCTTTATACGACCAATATTATATAATAACTGGACGGCCATTGTATTGCATAATCATAATTACCGGGAATAAGCGAAATCACTCAGGAGGAATGTATGACCAGAGGTTACATGGGGAAAATACTGAACGTGGATTTGTCAAGACGTGAGTTAAAGGACGAGGTACTGGACGAAAAACTGTGCCGCGATTATATCGGCGGTTACGGTATCGGCGTCAGGATTCTGTACGACCGCATGAAGGCCGGGGTTGACCCGTTAGGCCCGGACAGCATCCTGGGAATTATGTCCAGCCCGCTTACCGGAACCGATGCAATATCAGGTACGAGATTCACCGTGGTAGGAAAGTCACCACTGACGGGGTGCTGGGGGGATGCCAATTCGGGCGGGTATTTCGGCGCTTACATTAAGTTCTCCGGGTACGACGGCATATTTTTCACAGGCATATCCGCAAAGCCGGTTTATCTGTTTATCGATAACGGCAAAGCGGAGTTGAAAGACGCCGCCCATCTGTGGGGCAAGGACACTTACGAAACTGAAGACATACTGAAAAGCGAGCTGGGCAAAGATGTAGCTATAGTCAGCATCGGGCCATCGGGAGAGAAGCTCGCACGGTTATCCTGCATTATGCACAATAAAGGCAGCGCCGCGGGCCGTGCCGGCCTAGGGGCCATTATGGGCTCAAAGAAGCTCAAGGCAGTGGCCGTGAAAGGTAAAATGGCGGTACAGGTCGCCGATGCGAAAGGACTTAAAAAATTAAGAACCAAGATATTAGCTAAAATGAGCGGTGATATAGACTGGTTGGGCAAATTCGGCACGTCATTCGTAACTGTACAGTCGGCTGAAAGCGGTGATTCTCCGGTAAAAAATTGGGGAGGGGTGGCGGCAAACGATTTCCCTGATGCCAGGCCGCTCGGAGCCGACCCCCTGGATGAGTACAAGCAGAAGCGGACCGGCTGTTACCGGTGCCCCATCAGCTGCGAGGCAATTATGAAAGAGGGGACGGGAGAGTATAAATACGAAGCGGGGTCTTTCAGGCCGGAGTATGAGACACTCGCTATGTTCGGCAGCAATTGCCTTAATAACAATCTGGAATCTATAATCAAGGCCAACGATATCTGCAATCGTTACGGCATCGATACTATATCCGCCGGTGCCGTCATGGCATTTGCCATGGAATGCTATGAGAAGGGACTGATTACCAAAAAGGATACCGGCGGTATTGAAATGACCTGGGGCAACCACAAATCGCTGGTTGCCATGATGGAAAAAATAGCCAGGAGAGAAGGTCTCGGCGATATACTGGCCGACGGCGTAAAAATAGCCGCTAAGAAAATCGGCAAGGGCGCCGAGAAATATGCCATCCATATTCAAGGGCAGGAGGTCCCGGCACACAGTCCAATGGCCGGCTTTCACTGGCCGGCGACCTATATCGCCAATGCCACTCCGGGTCGCCATACGCAGGGGTCGGAGGGATTCAGTCAGGAATTGATGCCCGAATACGACCGGGGTTCGTTTAGCGGTAGAGGGCAGGCACATAAAACAGGTACCTGCCACCAGCATGCTCTGATGTGTTGTGGCATGTGTCTCTTCGTCATGGGCGCTCTGCCCAGCAATCACGTCATGACCGAGTTCATAAAAGCGGTCACCGGATGGGATATAACTACCGACGAGCTACTGGTAACCGGAGAGAGAATCGAAAATGTCCGGCAGGCTTTCAATATCCGCGAAGGATTAAATCTGCTACAGTACGAAATCCCCGGCAGAATACTCGGTAAACCGCCGCACAAAGAGGGCCCCCTGGCAGGGATAACGGTTGATGCCGATACGCTCGTTAAAGAATATTTAGCTGCAATGGATTGGGATCTTGAAACAGCCAGGCCCAGTGAAAAGAAGCTAAAAGAACTGGGGTTGGACGATGTAGCTCAAGAGCTCTGGCCACGTTAGAAGGAGGTAGAACACACAATGAGCAGCCTGAAGGGAAAAGTCGCCATGGTTACCGGAGCCGCCAGCAAGAGGGGCATGGGACATGCCATTGCCCTGCGTCTGGCCAGGGAAGGGGCTGATGTTGTCGTTGCCGATAAGATTGCCGCGCCCAAAAGCCTTTTCCCCGGAGACGAGGGGTGGGGCGGATTAGACGCGATTGTCACTGAAATCGAGGCACTGGGCAGGAAAGCCCTGGCAGTGACCATGGATATCAGCGTCAGCAAAGAGATTGACGCAACTGTAGTCAAAGCCCTGAAAAAATTCGGGAAGATAGATATACTGGCGCACGCCGCCGCCATTCGCGGGCCGGTGGGTGTCCCCGTCGTTGACCTCTCGGAGAAAGATATAAGGGCTATTATCGACGTAGATTTAGTCGGCTCATTCTTAATTTGCAAGGCGGTGGCCAGGGGTATGATAGCCAGGGGAGAAGGCGGCAGGATTGTTATTTTCTGCTCGCTGGCGGGAACTCACGGCGTACCGGGAAGCGCCGCCTACTCCGCCGCCAAATATGGTACTATCGGGCTGACGAAAAGCCTGGCACTGGAGCTGGCGCAGTATAAAATAAATGTCAACGGCATCAACCCGGGCATGATAGTAACCAACCTGAGAGACGATTCCTTTACTAAAATGGCAGAGGCCGAGGGCATCACCTGGGAAGAAGCCAGAAAGAAAGACCATGATACATTATCCACACACATACCCTGGGGTCGACTCGGTACGCCCGAGGAGGCTGCTGACCTGACGTTTTTCCTGGTTTCCGACCTTTCGACCTACATCACCGGCGAGGTAATAGCGCTGGGCGGCGGGGTTACCTAAAAATATACTAACTCTTATTCCTGCTGTCTGAAGAAACAGGAGGCATAAACAAATGGCTGCTATAACCGACTTTGTAAGACATTTTACCCGTACCAGGTACGAAGATATCCCCGTTGCCGCCGTAGAAGCGGCCAAGAAAGAGGTACTGGACAGCCTGGCTACGGCCCTGGGTGGTTCGTCAAAGGCTGGCGTCGGGGAACTGGTAGATATGGTCAAGGAGTGGGGAGGCAGCGAGCAAAGCACCGTCATCGCCCACGGTATTAAGTGTCCGGCCCCCAATGCGGCTCAGGTCAACGGCACGATGATACACGCCCTGGACTATGACGACGGCCATCAGGTGGCTCTGGTTCATATCGGGTGCGTAGCCGTGTCAACCTGTTT
>DAOVRI010000108.1 GCA_030628245.1 Dehalococcoidales bacterium | reverse complement strand
GGTGTTCCTTAATCGCTACCTCGGTATCAGCTGGGAGGATGTCTACCATCATGCCTGCACTCTGGAACATGCCACGAGCGACCTGGTCGAGGATAAGCTTGCCGAGTTCATGGATAATCCTGATGTCTGCCCCCACGGCAGTCCGATACCGAAAAAGAACCTCAAACGCCCTGTCAGCGCCGGTGTCACCCTGGCCAACCTTGATACCGGGCAATCGGCTAATGTGCTTAATATCATCATCGAACACAATACGGACTTCCTGCACTACCTGACCAGCCTTGAGATGACCCCCGGCGCCACGGTGAAAGTCCTCGAGAAAGCCCCCTACGACGGCACCCTGACCATCGAGGTCAATAATGCCACCAGAGCTATCGGCAGAGAAGCCGCCTCCCTGATTATGGTGAAACCGCTTTAAATCGAGGTTTCCTGCAAACTAACTCATCTCCCGGGGAATAGCAGGTTTACACCTACCACAACCCCGGCAATAACGCTTTTCTCTCCGGCGGGTAATCGGGGAAGTTTTCCCGGTACCAGGCATGGTGGGCTCTTGCTCGCGGCAGCAGGTTGGCCACTGTCCAGAAAGCGAATACCAGCCCCGGCAACGACCAGGTCGCTATCGCCCAGCCAATCCAGATGGTTATCTCACCGAGGTAATTGGGACAGGACACCCAGCGGTAGAACCGACTGTACGATATTTTATAGCCGGACTCGCCGGGCTTCCGCAGCTCGCGCAAAGCTATATCGGCCTGTCTATTGATGACAAACCCGATGATAAAAAGAGCCGTCCCGACGATAAATCGGGGGTCGGTTAGCCAGCTACTTGTATAGCCCCCGGAAAAGCCGAAGATATACCGGCCGTTGAGATATCCGTTCATAATATTGAAAAGAAACCCGAAGCTCATGACCAGCAGGGGCATACGCCGGGCCGTGCCGCGCAAGCTGAAGGGGTAAATAAAAGCCCGGTGCAAATAATGCGCCTCCCAGAGAAACAGAAAGACCAGAGTTACCGTGGTAATACCCTTACCGCCCAGCAGGAAACAAACAACAAAGACAATCGGCGCTGGAACCTCCATGAGCACCCAGCCCATTTTGTTGCCGATGGTATAACCCCAGCCTCTGCGGGTATGGCGTCCGTACGGGGCCGCCACGAAGAAAAGCGCCACAAACACCACCACCGCCAGCACGAACCACCCCACGAGCAGGCCGTTGAAAACCGTCAGCTCTTTCACCCGGACTCTCCGGTTTTCACGCTCACAGGGCGGGTAAACTGTCCGTTCTCTTCGAACCAGCGCAGGGTATCGGTTAACGTTTCCCGGAAAGGGCGCGGCCGGTAGCCGAGTTCGCGGCTGGCTCTATCATGGCTGATACGCCGGTTGCTCCTCAAAGCCCTCAGGGAAACACCGGTATAGAGCGGGCGCTTCCTGTTCAGATGACTGACGGCCTGAATGAACGGGGCGCCGATATGAGCCAGCCAGAGAGGGACAATAAACCTGGTAGCTGGCACGCCGGTTATTTCCGCCACCATGGCGGCGATATCACGCATCGATACCCAGTGCCCGGAAAGGAGATACTTCGCGCCCGCCGGCGCCATTTCCTCGGCCTGCATCGCTCCCGCCACCACGTCGCGGACATCTACCCAGTCGAACCCGCCCGTAACCAAGACCGGCAGCCGGCGCTGCGCCAGCGACAGCAGAGCTTCGCCGAAATGCGAAGGCTGGTAATCATGGGGCCCGATAATCGCCGTGGGGTTGATAATAACGGCGTCCAGTCCCTTCTCTATCCCCCACCGCACCTCCGTCTCGGCGGCCGCCTTGGAGCGGTCGTAGGGCGGGTAACGCCGGGACTCCGCCGGGGGACGGGACTCGTCAACCGGGACAGACATCGGCTCCTGCACCATTGCGTGGATGGAGCTGAAGTGGACAAGGCGGCGTATACCGGTACGCAGGCAGGCCTCAACCACGTTACGGGTGCCGAGAACGTTGACCGACTCCATCACGGGCCAGTCATTCATCGATAATGAGATACAGGCGGCCAGGTGATAGACAATGTCAGCACCATCGAACGCACGGCATAGCGAATCAGGGTCGCGGATATCACCGCGGACAATCTCGGTATCCAGTCCTTCAATGGCCTCGCAATTTACGTGAACCAGGCAGCGTGTGGGGCGGCCTTTGTCAATTAAAGCGCGTACCAGATTGGCGCCGATATGCCCGCTGGCACCGGTTATTACCACCGTCATATGAAACAGATTATAGCATAGAGTATCCAGGTATAGCCAAGTTATTCTTTCTGACCGCTCACCCCGTAACCTCGTTGCTCCCTTTGTTACGTTTGCCGTTTGTGACATATCTGTGACGTTCGTAACAAGCATTGTGATTGCGGTGTAAGGTGCGCGAATTATACTGACAAACAGTCCGTAGAAAAGACCGACAATGACAAATAATCATATAGTCAAACCGGGTAAGACGAAAGGTAAATTAAAGTTCAGCCATTGCCCGCAATGCGGCCATAAAGGTCTGTACCACATCCAGCAGCGGTACTCCCGCTGCCGCTATTGCGGGCTTTACCGGATATCGTTACCGGGACAGGATTTCTAGCCAGACGGAGTAAGGGGTGATGAGATTGGTAAAAGATTTACTTGCCTTCTTTTACAGCCTGCTCGACGTGCTGGCTTACCGGTTAATTTTCCGTTGAATTTTCCTGCGGATATCACGGTTTGTCCGGCACGATTTTAACCAGAACGTTCCGATTCCTCGGCCCGTCGAACTCGCAGAAGAAGATGCCCTGCCATGTCCCCAGCACTAACCTCCCATTCTCGATGAACAACGCCTCGGAGTCGCCGACAAGCGTGGCCTTGATATGCGCCGGGGAGTTCCCTTCCAGGTGACGGTAGTTCTGGTGCTGGGGCACCATTACCTCAAGCTGCGCCGCAATATCCTCGACGACACTGGGGTCGGCATGCTCGTTAACCATAACTCCGGCCGTGGTGTGCGGGACGAAAACGTAACAGATACCGCTTGTAACCCCGCTGGCCTGCACGATATCATTTACTCTGACCGTAATGTCCTGGAATTCCACCCGTGAATTTGTCTTTATGTCAACTTTATAAATCAAGATTTCCCCCTGATATTGTTTTTTTATATCCTACACCCTACTGGATGTTATGACAATACTCCCTGCCGCCGGTACACGCCTTGACCACCCGATTGAAACGCGTTAAACTATAATCAGGAGAAGTACCATGCCGATATATGAGTATATTTGTTCGGAATGCGATACCAGGTTTGAGCAACTACGCCCTCTAAGTCAGTCCGACCAGCCGGCGGATTGCCCCAAGTGCCACAAACCCGCCCGGCGTAAGATGTCCACCTTCGCCTGCTTCAGCGCCACCGCCGGCGGTGTGCCCAAGACCATACCCGGCACCGGTGGCAGTTCCTGCTCCAGCTGCAGTTCCGGCGATTGCAGCACCTGCGCTTCTTAAAAGGAGACGCCAATTCAATGTCTGGCCCCAGGCGAACTGGCATCGCCAACCTGCCCCTACCCGGCGGCAAGGATAGTATCCCCTACCCGGTGGACAGGAAGACCTACGACCAGAGCATCGAGCTGCTTTCTAAAGCCATCAATAAAACAAAGCTCGGCCTGAGCGAGAAGCAAAAGGCTTTCCAGCGACTCAACCGGATGCGGCTGGGATAGACATAGCTCCCATCTCCCCCTTTGACACCCCAGCCTCAAAGCTGTTAATCTTTAACGGAAATAGCTTACAGGCAGGTGGTCGCCATTAGCTCCGCAAGCTCAGAGAATAAAGCAACCTTCCGATGGACGTACATCGTCCTGCCGGCGGCGATTCTCCTTCTTTCCGTAATCCTGACCGCTTTTTTCTATCGCCTGCTGCCGGACGAGGTCGCCTACCGCTTTTCCGGCGGCGAACCTGTTAGCGAGTTCGGTCGCGGCGTCGTTATCGCCTGGGTGATGGTATTGCAGTTCGTCTTCGCTCTCATTTCCCTGGCTATCGTCTATATAGCGACGAATGCCAGCCGGCGGCTCCATATAGACGAAACAGATTTGAACAGGTCATTATTCACCATTATGGGAAACCTGATGGCGCTGCCCCAGATTATTCTTTTCTTTGCAATGCTGGATATTTTTCTATACAATGCATATCAAATAAACCTGATACCCCTCTGGGTATTCGCCCTTATTGTCATGGTGCTGGGCGGCGTCATTCTGGGCGTTTACTTTATCCGGTCTATCCGGCAATCCCGCCGCCTGCAGGGTAAAAGTCTCTGGGAGTAATATTTATGACAGAAAATAAACCGGGTAAAATCACCATGGAAAAGCTCGTCTCGCTCTGCCAGCGGCGCGGCTTCATCTTTCCCAGCAGCGATATCTACGGAGGCCTGTCCGCCTGCTGGGACTACGGGCCGGTGGGCGTGGAACTGAAACGTAATATCAGGGAAGCCTGGTGGCGCGCCAACGTCCAGGAGCGTGACGATATGGTGGGGCTGGACACCAGCATACTGATGAACCCCAAGGTCTGGGAAGCCAGCGGACATGTCACCCAGTTCTCCGACCCCCTGGTGGAGTGCAAGAGCTGCCACCAGAGATGGCGCGCCGACGATTTAAAGGAGAATAAATGCCCCACCTGCGACGGTGAGGTGACCGAACCCCAGCTGTTCAACCTGATGTTCAAGACCTTCATGGGCCCGGTCGAAGAGGCGGCCAATGTCGTCTATTTACGCCCGGAAACGGCCCAGGGCATCTTCGTCAACTTCCAGAACGTCCTCAACACCAGCCGGAAGAGGCTGCCCTTCGGCGTCGCCCAGATAGGCAAGGCGTTCCGCAACGAAATTACCACCGGCAACTTCATCTTCCGCAGTCGCGAATTCGAGCAGATGGAGATTGAGTACTTCGTCAAGCCGGGCACCGATGATAAGTGGTTCGACTACTGGGTGGAGGAACGCCTTAACTGGTATATGAAGCTGGGTATAAAGAAAGAGAATATCAGGCTGCGCGAGCACAGCAAGGACGAGCTGGCGCACTACGCGAAAAGGTGCTTTGACATCGACTACAATTTCCCGATGGGCTGGTCGGAACTGGAAGGCGTGGCCAACCGGGGCGACTTCGACCTCAAGCAGCACATGGAATACAGCGGCAAGAGCCTCACCTGCCTCGACGAGGAATCCAAAGAGCACATCGTCCCCTATGTCATCGAGCCCTCCGCCGGCGTCGACCGCTCTGTGCTGGCCGTCCTCTGCGATGCTTACGACGAGGAAATCGTCAATGACGAGTTAAGAGTGCTGTTCCACTTCCATACGGACCTGGCGCCGATAAAGGTCGCCGTCCTGCCGCTGAGTCGCAAGGAAAACCTGTCGGCTGTAGCTAAAGACGTCTATGCCGACCTGCGTCCCTGCTTTGTGACGCAGTATGATGATACCCAGGCTATCGGCCGCCGCTACCGCCGCCAGGACGAACTGGGCACTCCCTACTGCGTCACCGTGGACTTTCAATCGCTCGAGGACAATATGGCCACCATCCGCGAACGGGACACCATGAACCAGATACGCGTCCCCATTGCCGCGCTGCGAGATACCCTCCAGGCCAAGCTCGCCGGCGAAGACCTCTTCGTATTGCCGGAGGGCGGGGTGATATGGAAGCAGGGCGGGGAATAGAGTGATAATACTTAATTCGTAAGAAAACGAAAAGAGGGGTAGCTATATTGGCTACCCCTTATTAGTAGAAAAAGTTGAACTGAGGTAGGATGGATTTAATGGACACCAAAGTCAGGTAGAATAGAAAGACGGAGGTGTCAGATTGAAACGAGGTCCACAGGGAAGGTACACGAAGG
>DAOVRI010000164.1 GCA_030628245.1 Dehalococcoidales bacterium | reverse complement strand
GGCTCGTTTAAAAAAGGCATATCCGCAGCGACGACAAGGTTATAAAATGAACTCGATTTTACCAATCCGGTATAAATACCACCCAGAGAACCCTGCCCGGGATAAATATCAGATACCATTTTAACTTTCGGGTGGTTCGCCACCTGTGCGAAGGTTCTCTCTTTCGCCGTAACGATTATAATATCTTTACTGAGTGAGTCTATGCGGGATATTACCTGTTCGAGTAGACTTGTGTTACCAACCCTTTCTAAAACCTTGTCATACCCAAGACGTAAACTTTTACCACCTGCAAGAATAATACAGCTTATTTCCAACTTGAATGCCTGTTTTTGGTGAAACCTTACCCCCTATATATAATATTACCACAGGGAGTCAATATCCTCTAGGGGAACGGAGGGAATTTTGGTATTCAATAACCAAAAAAGTCGTCAGGAAATAAGTCCTGGAGTGGTCAGCGGGAATACCTGACGGACGGGGACTCCCATTCGGTGTTGTCGATTATGATACTTGTACGAAAATATAACGCAGGGCATGGATGGCGGTCCGGCTGGGCAGTTCACCCCATATCTTGCCTTCGACCTGGAATCTCCTGTCCCAGTATTCACTCATGATTTTCAGTTTATTTAATATAGATGCCTAAAGAGCCGGTTTCAGCACCATAATCTGGGGGCTGGTGGGCAGGTCGGCCACGGTAAACTCGACTTCGCTGCCGTCCACCCGGGTCACGTTGTCCTTGCCCTTGATGAATTCGTCCACTCCGCCTATGGGGAAGAGGCACTTATCGTTTTTATAGTGCATGGGGATGATTACCCGGGTCCTGACCTGGTCGCAGACCTCGCCGGCTGTCTTGGCATCGATGGTAAAGTATCCGCCCACGGGAATAAGAAGCACGTGCACCTTGCCCACCTCCACAACCTGGTTGTCCGTGAGCAGGTGCCCGAGGTCGCCGAGGTGAACCACGCGTACACCATCGACCTGGAAGCAAAATATCGTATTCTTGCCCCTCTCGCTGCCACCCTTGTCGTCATGGGCGGTGGTGACGGCCTTGAAATTAATGCCTTTGACTTCGGTCGTATCCCTGACTACCTGGGGATTCCCCTTGACCGCCGCCACGTTGTTGTGGTCGCCGTGGTCGTGGCTCACGGTTACGATGTCCACCGACTCCGTTATCTCGCCGTACTTCAGGCCTTCGCTGGTCTCGTAGGGGTCGGTGATTATCTTGGTGCCACTGTCCGAGGTAATTAAAAATGCGGCATGTCCCAACCATTTAATTTTCATATTGCAGCCTCCTTGCAGTCAAGATTATTATTTCTTTGCCAGAGAAAGAATCACGTTCACAAGGGTACGCACCGGCACACCGGTAGCGCCTTTGACTAGGTAGCCTTTTTCCTTGTCGGTATCGCTGGTGCCGGCGATATCCAGGTGTACCCAGGGAGTGCCGTTAATGAACTCCTCCAGGAACTTGGCGGCGGTGATGGCTCCCCCGTACCGGCCGCCGATATTCTTGATATCGGCGATATCGCTTTTCAGTTGCTCTTTATATTCATCAAACATCGGCAGCTGCCAGATGAGCTCGCCGGTTTCGTTCCCGGCGGCGATTACCTTATTGGTAAGCTCCTGATTGTTGCTGAAAGCGCCGGTGCAGGTATTCCCCAAAGCTACCATGCAGGCTCCGGTAAGAGTCGCTACGTCGATGATGGCCTTGGCGTTGAGTTTTTTAGCGTAGCTCAAGGCATCGGCGAGAATCAGGCGCCCTTCGGCGTCCGTATTCAGTACCTCGATAGTCTTGCCGTTCATGGCCTTGATAATATCGCCCGGTTTCAGTGCCGTGCCGCTGGGCAGGTTTTCCGTGGCGGGAACGAGCGCCGTGACGTTTATCGTGGGCTTGAGTTGGGCAAGGGCAATCAGGGTGGCCAGTACGGAAGCGCCGCCGGCCATGTCTCCCTTCATATCGGACATTTTCTCCGATGGTTTGATGGAAATACCTCCCGAATCGAAGGTAATGCCTTTGCCGACCAGGGCCGCATCGACTTTATCGGAGTCGCTGCCTTTATAGCTGAGGATGATGAATTTGGGCGGCTGCTGGCTCCCCTGCGAAACGCCGAGCAGACCTCCCATGCCCAGTTCGGCCATCTTTTCTTTATCGAGCACTTCAATCTTCAGCCCGTACTTCTCGGCCAGCTCTTGGGAGGCCTCGGCCATGTGAGTCGGTGTCATAAAGTTGCCCGGCTCATTGACCATGTCCCGGGCCCAGTTGGCGGCTTCCGCCAGTATCCGGCCCCTGGCAATGGCTTTGGTCAGCGTTACCTTTGGTTGGCCGACTATCATGAACTCTTTAATCTCGCCGGAATTATTTTCCTTTTTGGTGATGTAACGCCGGAAAGTGTAGAGTCCGAGCAGGGCGCCCTCGGTCGCAGCCTGAGCGGCGTCGTCTATTTTTATACCGTTAATCCCGGCCCCCTGGGCGCCGGTGGCCACGCTGGTTACGCCTTTTCCCCGCAGGTAGCGGCAGGTCTCGGCGATGGTGCCACGTACCTTGTTAATGTTAAGCTCCTTTTTCTTGCCGAGGCCGACCACGGCGATGCGACTCGCCGGGAGTTTGCCGGGATTGTGCAGGAGGGTAACTTCGTTCAGCTTGCCCTTGATATCGCCCTGTTTGATGAGCCGGGATATCGCTCCGTCCAGGGCTTTGTCCACGGCGGCGGCATCGCCGTCCGGGCGTTTCATCCCCTCGAAATGATTCACTATTATGGCGCCGGCTTTAATGCCGGTAAGCTCGCCAGTTACGGCTTTTATCTCCATCTCGCGTCTCCTTTCAACGGTCTGTATCTCTCACCTTTTTATCCGGTGCGGCTGTAACACATTCACGCAATTATACACCATAGATTATAGAAGGTTTTGGTCGGTTTGGCTAGGCGGTGGGGGAGAGAAATTATGCGCTCGGTTCTTCGCCATAGAAAGCCACGCCGATTAATCCCGGCCCGGTGTGGACGCCCATGACCGGCGTGAACTCGGTGATAAAAATCTCCTCGCATGCGAAATGAGAGGTAATCCTGTCCCGGAGGGTTATCGCTTCCCCCAGGGCATCGGCGTGCATTACGGCTACGTGCAGCGGTTGCCCTCTGACCACCGCCGACTCCATAAGCTTCAGCATGCGCTTCATGGCGCTTTTCATGGTCCTGGGGAGGGCCACGGTGTGGGCGTCGCTGTGGTTGAGGGAGAAGATAGGCTTGATACTGAGAATCGAATTAACGAGGGCGGCGGCCTGCGGGACGCGGCCGCTCCTGACCAGGTAGGTAAGAGTATCAAGGGTGGCGTATAAATTCACCCTTGTCATGACGCTTTTAGCAATCTCCTTAACCTCTTCCAGTGGTTTATCCATGGCGGCGGCTCTGGCGGCGGCCAGAGTCACCAGTCCCTGTCCGGCGGCGGCGGTGGTGCATTCGAGCACATCAATAGCCACGTTGCGGAGAGTGTTTTTCGCGGTATCCATGGCCACCCGCGCCGAATGGAACATGGCGCTGAACTTGGATGGTTCGGTGAGGCAAAGGATGTTCTTGGCTTTCCGGCTGGCGTTCTGGTAGGCCTCGAGGTAAGAGTCGGGTGAGGAACTGGAGGTGGTGGGCAATTTCTTGGCCTTGCGCAGCAGGTTATAGAACTCGGTGGGACTGATGTCTATCCCGTCCCGGTAGGTCTTTCCTTCAATAATAAGCTGCACCGGCACCACTTCCATATCATACCGGGCCACCTGTTCCCGGGGGACACAGGCAGTGGTATCGGTAACGATGGCTACTTTCTTCATGTGACTGCTTCTATCCGTTTTTCCTGGTCTGCCAGGGTGTGTATTCCCTGTCGATGATAGGGTTCTTTTTCCCTCCTGCTTTAGCAATCTCTCCCTTGAGGCCGATGAGGGTATAGGCAGCCAGGAAGAGGATAAGGGCCAGGGGGTAGAGGATATATTCGGACGGCCTGTGAAATAGCCAGGCAATCAGCGGTATGCAGGCCAGACCAATCATACCGAGCCTGATATTACTGGTAGGTATGATGACCAGTATGGCTATGCCGAGGCCGATGGCAAACTGGACGGGCATAAAGGCCAGGAGCACGCCCATAATGGTCGCCGCCCCCTTGCCTCCCCGGAAGTTCAGGAAGACAGGCCAGTTGTGCCCCACCACGGCGGCGAATCCGGCCGCGCATATCCAGATAAGGTCGAGTCCCAGCCACCGGGCGACATATACGGCCAGGACGCCTTTGCCCACGTCTGACGCGAGGGCGATAATGCCGAAAACAGGCCCTACTTCCCGCCAGACGGCCAGGGCGCCGACATTGCCGCTGCCTTTCTGCCGGATGTCAAGCCCCTTCTTGAGGCGGGC
>DAOVRI010000227.1 GCA_030628245.1 Dehalococcoidales bacterium | reverse complement strand
TTGACGGCGGCACCGGTTGCCGCTTAAAATAGCACCGGCAAGGAGTAGGTATATGAAGCATATCTGGGCGCCGTGGCGTATTCAGTATATCCTCGAGGAAAAACCCGATGGGTGCATTCTGTGCGATAAGCCTAAAGAGGACAAAGACGCGCAGAATTATATCCTCTACCGGGGAGTAAAAAACTTCATCATGCTGAATAGCTACCCCTATAATCCCGGCCACCTGCTGGTAGCTCCTTACCGCCATACCCCCGGTCTGGAAGAGCTTACGGACGAGGAAAGGAACGAGCACTTTGAGCTGGTCAGTCGGAGCATCCGGGTTCTCAAGGAAGTATTTGGGCCGGGTGGCTTTAATATCGGGGCGAATATCGGGAAAGTGGCCGGGGCCGGCATTGACGACCATTTTCACAGCCATATCGTACCCCGCTGGCAGGGGGATGCCAACTATGTGTCGGTCCTGGGCGATATCAGGGTCGTACCGCAGGCCCTGGCGGGAACCTTTAAAGCACTCGAAGGGAAATTCTAAAGAGGGCTGTTATTTTTTAAGCGGCAGGATGCGGGCGACGGAATCCCTCAGCATATTCGCACTCAGGGGTTTAATCAGGTAGTCGGCGGCACCCATCTCAAGGGCAGAGGCTCTCTGCTGTTCACCAGAGGATGCGGTAAATAAAATTACCGGAATCGACGTTGTTTCCGGATTTCTCTTCAACTGCTCCAGTATCAACCAGCCGTTTTCCTCGGCCAGTCTCAAGTCCAGCAGCACCAGATTGACCTTATTTTCGCTTATCAGTAGGAAGGCCTCATCGCGGGTTTCGGCCTGAAGACAGGTGTAGCCCTCAAGTTCAAGCACCCGGCTGGCGAAGGTGCGGATATCGGCATTATCTTCAATGATGAGAACGATTTTATCCTCGGGCTTTTTTATCATGTCTGCCCCCCTTTTCCGTATCCAGAGGCAGAGTAAAGAAGCACCTGGTTCCCTTGCCTTCATCGCTTTCTATCCAGATTCTGCCGCCGTGGGCCTCCACCAGTCCTTTGCAGATAGATAGTCCCAGTCCGGCACCGGATATACCGGGTTTTTTCGGGGAGTGAAACATCCGGTTGAATACCCGCGGCAGGTCGTTCCGCGGGATACCTGCCCCGTGGTCGGTGACGGTGAATAACATCTCGGGCCCCTGGCGCCGGACGGCCAGGTTAACTTCGGTACCGTCATCGGAGTACTTTACCGAGTTATCAATGATATTATCCAGGACCTGCCGGACACGTCTGCCGTCAACGTTTACCACGGGTAATTTAGCGGGTATGTCCAGCGTGAATTGATGGGTAGATGCCCTTATACGGACTTCGTCAATCACCTCCCGGCAAAGCCTGATAATGTCGGTGGGCGCTTTATCTATGGAAAGCATGCCCGCTTCCAGTCGGGACATCTCCAGCAGTTTCTCAATAAGCTCTATCAGGCGGTCGGTATTCTTATCGATGGTCTCCAGGTACTCCCGTTTCTCATCGCGCTTCAGTCTGCTTTCATAGTCCAGAAGCATGGTGGCAAAGCCTTTGATGCTGGCCAGGGGTGTACGCAGTTCGTGGGAGATATTAGCCAGCAGTTCCGTGCGCAGCCTATCAAGCTCTCTCAGGTACTCGGCCTCGCGAGCTTGCGCTTCGATTTTCCTGAGCTCGGTGATATCAATAATCACGGCGAGCAGACAGACTTCATGACCGAGGGTAATTTGCTCGGCGGAGAACAGCATGGTACGTATTTCTCCTGACTTCGTGCGTAATCTGTATTCCTTGTTGCTGACTCTGCCCTTTTCCTTCAGTAGCTTTAGCATTTTCTCGCGGTCGCCGGGTTTTACCCAGATGCCTAATTCTAAGGATGTGTGACCAATTGTTTCTTCGCGTGTGTAGCCGTTAGTACGCAGGAAGCTGTCATTGACTTCCAGGAACGTGCCGTCGGAAAGCCTGGAGATGGTAATAACTTCAGGGCTGG
>DAOVRI010000170.1 GCA_030628245.1 Dehalococcoidales bacterium | reverse complement strand
GCGGTGCCCAGGTAGATAAAGGCGACCCCGAAAATATGCGCGCCATGGTGGAAGCCTCTAAAGAATACGGCGTTTATAAGAAGTAGACGATATAAGAGGGGTTCCGAAGAACAATAAGGAGTCCGCGAGCTATGACACTAGTGAAGGATATCTACAAGGCTTTCGAGGATGTGGTGGGGCCGGAGAATATATCCGATGACCCGGCGGTGCTGGACTCTTACGCCTGGCGTTCCGGTCTGGTAGCCAAACTGGATAAATTCGTGCCCAGGTTCGAAGCTGTCACCCTACCCAAAGACACGGCGGAAGTCCAGGCGATTGTCAGGTTATGCAATAAACACGGCCTGCAATTCAAGGCTTCGAGCACGGGCTGGGGGCCTTACTGCGACCCCGCCGGGCCGGGCGTTATCAAGCTGGACCTGCGCCGGATGAACCGCATCATCGAGATTAACGAAAAGAACATGTACGCGGTGGTCGAGCCCTACGTCATTTACGCCCAGCTCCAGGCCGAACTCATGAAAAGGGGTTTAAATACCAATATCACCGGGGCTGGCAGCAACTGCTCGGCGCTGCCTCTGGCGGCCCATTCCAACCTGGGACATCTCAGCGTGAGCGGCAGCTACGGCGAGAGAAACCAGCTGGCCCTGGAGTGGGTTACCCCCGACGGAGAGATTATCAGGACGGGTTCGCTGGCAGCCATGGACGAGTGGTTCTGCGGCGACGGGCCGGGGCCTTCTCTGCGGGGAGTCATCAGGGGCAACACGATGCCGCTGGGGGGACTCGGCGTCTATACCCGAGCCGCCCAGAAAATTTATCACTGGCCGGGTCCGGCAACATTCCCGATTGAAGGCGTATCACCACTCTATAAGCCGAGCTATGTACCGCCGGGCTTTATGATTCGATACCTTTCCTTCCCGTCCCATGAGGCTTTAAGAGAAGCCGCAAGAAGGGTCGGCGAGAGCGAAATCGCCTTTATTTTGATGGGCTTCAACACGGCCATGATGGCGTCCAACATAGCTACGAACAACGACGAAGACGATGAGTACCTCAGGGAATATACCGAACTGGTGCAGGGGCCAGGCTTTATGATTATCCTGGCCGGCAACTCTCCCCGCGAATTCGATTATAAGAAGAAGGTGCTGGAGAAAATCGCTGATGAGACCAACGGGAAGTCGCTGGAGCCGGTGGAAGACCCCGAAAATACCGGTGGCTTCATCTGGCGGTTCATCAGGGTCACCGGCTCGATAAGGGAGACCTGCCGGGCCACGGGAGTCTTCGGGGGTGAGGTGGGAGGCACCGATGTCTTCAACCTCATGAGCAAGTTCATCGAGCAGGGCTCTAAAGTCAAGGAAGGCTTCATTCAGAAGGGTTTACTCCTTGCCGACGGTACCGACCCCTTCGTGCAGTTGATAGAGCACGGACACTGCGGGCACGGCGAGCTGCTCATCCGCTATGTCCCGAGCAATCCCGCTGCGGTGCAGGCCAGCTTCGAGGTATTCATGGCGGCCAACCGGGCAGCCGTCGAGGGACATTACGGCGTGCCTCACCATGTCTGGAGCGACGCCGTTTGCGACATGTACGGCCCGGATACATCGAACTATACGAAGTGGATGAGGAAGGTTAAGAAGACTTTCGACCCCGCGACCGCATCGGAAGCCAGCCACTACATAACTCCCGAAAAATAGTCGAGCATTAAAGAAACGAGTACCTGACATGGAAGAATACGGCAATATCAAAGCACTCATCGACGTTATGAATGCCAATGGCGTCGAGTACGTTTTCTTCAATCCGGGAATCGATAACGTTCCCGTGCTGGAAACGATATCCAGATATCGCGCATCCGGCCAGCAAACCCCCGGAAGCATACTCTGCCTCGACGAATTCGTGGCCATGACGGCCGCTCACGGCCACTACATGGCTTCAGGACGACCGCAGGTGGTCTCGGTGCACTCCGAGCTGGGCACATTACAGATAGGCGGGGCTCTGCACAACGCCCAGTGGGGAAGGGTGCCGGTGGTATTTTTCACCGAGAACCAGGGACCCCCGGAACGCGTCAACTGGCGCGGCGAGGCCTTCGACCAGGGAGCGATGGTGCGCAGCTTCGTCAAGTGGGACCACCGGCTTACCGATGGCGAGGACCTCGTCGATACGCTTAATAAAGCCTTCAGCATCGCCATGACCGAGCCGTGCGGGCCGGTTTACCTGAGCCTGCCGCGGGAGGTCTTCTGGGACAAAGGCGAGGCTCCAAAAAGTAAAGCATCGGGGACTGCCAGGGAGCGAGCGCCAGAGGCCGACGCCGGTGCTCTGGATAAGGCGGCGGAGATACTGATTAACGCCGAAGACCCGCTGATAGTAACCGGTTATTCCGGCAGGAACTTTCATTCAGTCGACTTACTGGTAAAACTGGCGGAGGCGTTGGGCGCGCGGGTGCTCACCTCCGATACCAGAGTAAATTTCCCCAACACGCACCCGCTGGCGGCATATCTCTCGGCGACCGTCGGCTACGGTAATCCCCTGCTGACGACCGCCGACGTTATTTTAGCCATCGACTACGACATGCATTACGCGGGGGCTCCCGCAAAGCTGCGGCAGGACGTCAAGATTATCCACATCGATATCGACACGGTGAAGAAGGGCGTTCCTTTATGGGATAAAAAGCCCGATATCCTCATCAGGGCCGATTCCAGCCAGGCGATACCGGCTCTTACCAATATAATAGAAGGTAAACTCACTTCCGAAAGGCGACAGCAATTACAGAAACGCTTCGAAGTATATAAGGCTGAACATAACAAGCTGGCCGGAGAGTGGCAGGCTCTGGCAATGAGCCATGCCGACCGCAAGCCGATTTCCGCCCACTGGCTCAGTCGCTGCATAGATGAAGCAATTGACGATGACACCATAATAGTAAATCAGACAATATCGCCGTCGGTCATCGTGGCGCACCTGATACACCGCAGCCAGCCGGGCACCCTGCTGTCCTGCGCGGGAGGCTGTATCGGCTGGGCGCCGGGGGCGGCGCTGGGCGTGAAGTTGGCATCGCCGGACAAGACGGTTATCAGCCTTATGGGAGACGGGGCTTTTATCTACGGCTGCCCGGAGGCATCTCTATGGTCGGCGAGCTTTTATAAGGCTCCGTACCTGGCCATCATCTATGATAACCAGGGCTACGGCGCCATCAAGGGGCTTTTCAGGGAGAAGTACGACGTGGACAACATGGGCGCTGATATCTCGACTCCACCCGATTATGCCACGATTGCCCGGGCCTGCAACGCCTACGGCCGTACCGTGGAAGAACCCGCCGATGTTCCCGCGGCATTGAAAGACTGTCTGGCCATGGTGAGGGATGGCACCCTCGCCGTGCTGGATGTTAGACTGGCGCCGGTATAATTCAAAGCTTATAACGGTCTCACATATACTATATCGAAATTATCCCAGGCGCGGCGTTCATCCTCGTACGGCGCCGCTTCAACGCGAGTATTTTTATCCAGAATCATCGTCATGCGGTTTTTCCCGTAAACAGGCCATTTGCCGATGCTCTCGCAGGAGGGGTCGCCGGTGCGGGCAAAGGCAGTGCAGGAATCCTGTATCTTTACAGCAAGATTTTCTACTTCCGGGCCGGAGCCACAGAAATCAGCATCAAGATTTCCGAAAAGGAAAGGATTATCCAGTCCGTGCATGGCACCCAGAACACCACCCATGGCGGGTGATTTATAGGTGAACAGGTAATTATAAGCAGGCACTCCGTTATCACGCTGAGTTTCCACGAGCCGGATGGTAGATATCCGGAACATGAGGTCGACAGTAACGGTCCCATAAATATCAAGAGAGTCGGCCTTCGAACCTCGCTTTTTAAGGGCATCACGGTAAGTGCTTACAAGTCCGGGAACCATCTCCGGCGACAACAGGTCATTTAACCTCTTGAATAATCCCGCCTCATCCATACTACGCATGGCTGGGTCCATCAAATTCATGGCTTTCAATTCATCAAGAGCGTTGCCCGCCATAATAATGACGTTTTTAGCCGAACCTTTTCTAATCGCTTCAATGGGCCATTCCGGAAGAATCTTGCCATCAACAACCGGTTGAAACGGCGTTATCCTGTATTCAGCCTCACGCAACTTCATCCCCAGTTGCTGTTGCCCATCG
>DAOVRI010000018.1 GCA_030628245.1 Dehalococcoidales bacterium | reverse complement strand
GAAGAACTGGCCGAGTATTTCCGACTTGAAGAGTATCAGGGCTATCTCTGGACGGCGCACGGGAGGTTCCCGACCAACACGGTGGCCTGGTGGGGCGGGGCGCACCCATTCTCGATTCTGGACTGGACGGTGATTCATAACGGCGAGATTTCATCCTACGGGATAAACCGCCGCTTCCTGGAGCAGTACGGCTACCAGTGCACCATGCAGACCGATACCGAAGTTATCGCTTATGCCGTCGACCTGCTCATGCGTAAGCACAACCTGCCGCTGGAAATAACCGCCAGGGTACTGGCGGCCCCTTTCTGGGACGAAATAGAGCGGAGGCCGCCGGCGGAGCAAAAACTCCTGAGGGCATTGCGCCAGGTATACGGTAGTCTGCTCTTGAACGGGCCCTTCGCCGTAATTATCGCCCACCACGGGGAAATGATAGGACTGACCGACCGCATCAGGTTGCGGCCGCTGACCGTCGGAGAGAAAGGCGATATGCTCTACCTTTCGTCCGAGGAGTCGGCCATCCGCCTGATATGTCCCGACCTGGACAAGTCCTGGATTCCCATGGGCGGTGAGCCGGTCATCGGCAGGCTGCAAAAAGAGCCCCGTCCACAAGATATCGCCGGCGCGGAAAAGATATCGGCCGGGAAGTCGGTATAATACAATGAAGACTTATAGCACACCGAAATTTAAAATAAACAGAGACAAGGACCGATGTATTCAGTGTCAGGTCTGTGTCAACCAGTGCAGCTTCGACGCGAACTACTATGACGAAGAAGACGATGAGGTAAGAAGCCTCGAAGAGAACTGCGTCGGCTGCCAGCGTTGCGTTATCTTCTGCCCTACCAACGCATTGACCGTCAGTTATACCCCGCTGGACTACCGCGGTAACTACAACTGGCGTCCCGAGATTATCGAGGACATCAACAAGCAGGCAGAGACCGGGGGCGTGCTGTTGACCGGCATGGGCGACGATAAGGACCAGCGCATCTACTGGGACCATCTATTGCTTAACGCCAGCCAGGTGACCAATCCCTCCATCGACCCCCTGCGTGAGCCGATGGAGCTGGCCACTTACCTGGGGTGTAAACCCGACCGACTGGAAGTCGAGCCGGACTCGTTCAATTTAAAAACGCAGCTAACGCCGCTGGTCAAGCTGGAGGTGCCGGTCATGTTCGCCGCCATGTCCTACGGGGCGGTAAGCCTCAACGTACATGAATCCCTCGCCCGGGCAGCGACCGAGATGGGCACGCTGTGGAACACCGGCGAGGGCGGACTTCACCCCAGCCTGTATAAATACGGGGACAATACTATCGTTCAGGTGGCATCGGGGCGTTTCGGCGTTCACGCCGATTACCTCGATGCGGCTAAAGTAGTTGAGATAAAAATTGGCCAGGGTGCCAAGCCGGGCATCGGCGGACACCTGCCCGGAGAGAAAGTAAGCGCGGATGTATCACTGACACGGATGATTCCCGAAGGCACCGACGCCATCTCGCCGGCGCCGCAGCACGATATCTACTCCATCGAGGACCTGGCCCAGCTAATCTACGCCCTGAAGGAAGCGACCAACTATACCAAGCCGATATCGGTAAAGATTGCCGCCGTCCATAATTCCGCCGCCATCGCCAGCGGTATCGTCAGGGGTGGTGCCGATATCGTCGTTCTCGACGGGCTGCGCGGGGCCACCGGCGCCGCGCCCAAGGTCATCCGCGATAACGTCGGTATTCCCATTGAACTGGCCCTGGCCTCGGTGGACAGTCGATTGAGGCAGGAAGGCATACGCAATCAGGCCTCCATCGTGGTCTCGGGCGGCATCAGGAATTGCGGCGACGTGGCCAAGGCAATTGCCCTCGGGGCCGATGCCGTGTACATCGGGACAGCTGCCCTCATCGCTCTGGGTTGCCATGTCTGCCAGCAGTGCCATACCGGCAAGTGTGCCTGGGGTATCTGCACCACCGACCTGCGCCTGACCAAGAGAATCAACCCCGAAATCGGCGCCCGCCGGGCGGCCAACCTGCTCCGCGGCTGGAGCCTCGAACTGAAAGATATCCTCGGCGGACTCGGCGTTAACGCCCTGGAGAGCCTGCGGGGGAACCGCCTGCACCTTAGAGGCATTGGCTTGACCGATACCGAGCTAGAAATTCTGGGCGTAAGAATGGCAGGAAGCTAGTATGACAGATATCAAAGATTCCGTAGTTAATGTTGACGCCAGCGGCCTTCATTACAGCGAGCTCAATACCAGACTCAGGGACATTGTCGCCAACGGTAACCGGAAGATTGAGTTGCGCAATGTTTATGGGCAAAGATACATCGGCACCGACCTGGACAAGCCGGTAGAGATTGAGATTTTCGGCACGCCGGGCAACGACCTCGGAGCCTTCATGAACGGACCGAGGATTATCGTCCACGGCAACGCTCAGGACGGCTGCGGCAACACCATGAACGAGGGAGAGATAATCGTTCACGGCCATGCCGGCGATACGGTCGGTCTATCGGCCAGGGGCGGCAGGATTTTCATCCGCGAAGACGTCGGCTACCGTGCCGGTATCCACATGAAAGAGTACGAGGACAAGATGCCGGTAGTTGTCATCGGCGGCACCGCCCAGGACTTCTTCGGCGAGTACATGGCGGGAGGCACTCTAATTCTCCTCGGTCTGAACCTCGGCGAAGATAAAAGTCACAAGGCCAGGTTCATCGGCACCGGCATGCACGGCGGCGTTATCTACGTACGGGGAAACGTTGCGGACTACCAGATGGGCAAGGAAGTGGGCGTCGCCGACCTGGAAGAAAGTGACCACGACGCTCTCCGTAAATATGTTAGCGAGTTCGCCGGATATTTCGACTTCAACGCCGGCGACATACTGGCGCACAAGTTTATCAAACTGTTCCCGCGCTGGCTCCGACCTTACGGGAGGCTTTACGCCTATTAATGGTGATGGGGGAGAGGTATGACACGCGTTCTAATAGTCGCCCGGGACGACGAGACGAAGTCGGAGCTCCGCAAGGGCCTGGCCCATTATGACCTTACCTGCTCCTTCACCTCTTACAGTAACGGAGTGCGCGAGGCGGTAACCAGCGGGAAACCCGATATCCTCCTGTTTGAAATGGACGAACACCCGCCAGCGCCCGAAATCTGGGAAATCACCAGGAGAGTAAAAAGGGGAATAAACCTGCCGGTGATAGCGCTCATCCCGGGAGAGATGCCTGACAGCATCGACCATCTCCACGATGTTGACGACTTTATTGCCCGTCCTTACGATTCCAGAGAGCTAATCTTAAGGATAAACCGACTCCTCCACAGAACCGAAAGCGCTGAAAGTAAAGAGCAAATAAAACATGACGACCTGAAAATAGACCTCGTCACGTGCGAGGTAACGGTGGAAGGTAAAATAGTCGAACTGACCTTTAAGGAATACGAACTGCTCAAGCTGCTGGCAGGCAACCCGGGGCGTGTCTACACCCGGGAAGCCCTGCTGGACAAAATCTGGGGCTATGACTATTTCGGCGGCGACCGCACCGTGGACGTGCACGTACGCCGACTCCGCAGTAAAATCGAGGACGCCAGCCATACCTTCATTGAAACGGTACGCAACATCGGCTACCGTTTCATCAAAAATTCGTAGTCAACGCTTCTCATGTAACACAGATTTAACCCCCCTGTAATATATTCGTAACATTAGCCCGCTATCCTTATTGGTAGAAGGAGGATAGCCATGGACCTGAGAGGCAGTGTAACGAAGATAGCGATAAGAGGGGTATTGACCTTTGGCCTCGTTTGCCTGATATGGCTGGCATGGGCAGGGACGGGGAGAGTAGCCCTGGCGGCTGACCCCACTGGATTGGGAGGGACAGCGGATACGGCGATAGACTACGTGTGGATACTGGTCTGTGCCTTCCTGGTGATGTTTATGCAGCCGGGGTTTGCCATGGTTGGGGCAGGGTTCACCCGGGCCAAAAATGCCGGGAACTTTATGACCAAAAACCTGATGGATTTCGTCATTGGCTCGCTCGTCTTTTTCTTTATAGGTTACGCCCTGATGATGGGTGGCGACTGGCACGGTCTCTGGGGCACAGAAGGCTGGCTCATGTTTGGTGATTATTACGATGTGGACAAATATCTCAATATGTTCTGGATGCTGGTCTTCTGTGCCACTGCTGCCACCATCGTTGCCGGTGCGGTTGCCGAGCGACTGAAGTTCAAGGCTTACCTTATCTACAGTATAGTAGTTAGTGCCATTATCTACCCTATCTACGGTCACTGGGTGTGGGGCGGAGGTTGGCTTTCCACTCTGCCCTTCGGCATGGGTGCCCTGGACTTTGCCGGCTCAGGAGCGGTTCATGCCGTTGGTGGTCTCGTTGGCTTAGCCGGGGCAATTGTACTCGGCCCGAGGTTCGGCAGGTATGATAAAAACGGGAAGCCGCAGGCAATCCCCGGGCACAGCATAACACTGGCTACGCTGGGGGTCTTTATCCTGTGGTTTGGCTGGTTTGGTTTTAATCCTGGCAGCACCTGTAACGCGCACCACCTGAGAATAGCGGTTATTGCCGTCAACACTAATCTGGCAGCGGCGGCAGGTGGGCTAACCGCGCTCGTCATAGCCTACTGGAAGACAAGGAAATGGGATATAGGTATGCTTATCAACGGTATATTGGCCGGACTTGTTGCCATTACTGCCCCCTGCGCCTGGGTAGAGGGTTGGGCGGCAATTATTATTGGCCTTATTGGTGGAGCACTGATGTATGCCAGCGTCAAGTTCCTTGAAGCTAAGAGGATAGATGACCCGGTGGGGGCGGTGAGTGTTCATGGCGCCTGTGGGCTATGGGGCCTGCTCAGTGTCGGTTTCTTCGCCGATGGAACCTATGGTAATTATTCTATTGATGCACCATATGTCACCGGATTATTCTACGGTGGCGGTGGCGAGCAGCTACTCGCCCAATTAATCAGCGTAGCAGTAGTCGTCGCCTGGGCATTCGGGACAGGATATCTCACCTTTAAGCTAATGGACAAGGCTTTCGGTATCCGCGTTCCCCCTGAAGAAGAATTACAGGGACTGGATATCCCGGAGCATGGTACACCAGCTTACCCTGATTTCCTTACTATGCCGAAATAATCTAGCTAAGGGGAGTAAGAAAGTGAAAAAGATAGAGGCGATAATCAGAGTAGAGAAATTTGAAGAAGTAAAGGAAGCTTTGAAGGAATTAAGCTACCCTGGCATGACCAAGACCATCGTTGAGGGTCATGGCAAGCAGAAAGGGCTTAAGCAACAGTTTCGCGGTACAACATTTGAGGTGGAATTCACTCCTAAAATAAAACTGGAAATCGTCGTCCTCGATGAGGATGTGCCGCAAATGCTTAGTGTTATCACCAGAAGCGCCAGGACGGGTGAGACAGGCGATGGCAAGATTTTCGTCCTGCCGGTGGAGAGCGTGGTGCGTATCCGCACCGGCGATAGAGATGAAAGTGCCATTTAGAACGGGTATGGGGGAGCGATATATGTAAGAAAATGATGACAAAATATCTAAAAGTATATAGAATAGGGTTATAACAGGAGGGAAAAAAATGGCAAACAGAAGCAGAGAAGAGGCTAAAGAATATGTCCTGAAGATGGCCAAGGAGCACGATGTCAAGTTCATCAGGCTCTGGTTCACCGATACCCTGGGTATACTGAAAAGTTTCGCCATCACCGTGGAGGAGCTTGAGGGCGCCCTGGAGGAAGGCATGGGCTTTGACGGGTCGTCAATTCAGGGATTTGCCCGCATCGATGAGAGCGACATGGTCGCCCTGCCCGACCCGGATACATTTCAGCTACTGCCCTGGCGACCGCGCGAGCACCGCGCCGTGGCCCGTATGTTCTGCGATATCCTGAAACCGGGTGGCGAGCCTTTTGAAGGCGACCCCAGATACGTCCTGAAGAAGAACCTGGAGCGGGCCGCCGACCTTGGCTACACCTACTATGTCGGGCCTGAACTGGAGTACTTCTATTTTAAGAAGGATGAAGACAGCCCGAACTCTTACACTACCGAGGTGCTCGACCAGGGCGGCTACTTCGACCTGACCCCCCGGGATGCTGCCGTGGACATGAGAAAGGATACGGTGCTTACTCTTGAGGAGATGGGTATCGGCGTAGAGTATTCCCACCACGAGGTGGCCCCCAGCCAGCACGAGATAGACATGAGGTACACCGACGCCCTGACCATGGCCGATAACGTGATGACCTACCGGCTGGTGGTTAAAGAGGTGGCTCTCAATCACGGTGTTTATGCCACGTTCATGCCCAAGCCGATTTTCGGCATCAATGGCAGCGGCATGCACGTACACCAGTCGCTGTTCAAAGGCGATAATAACGCCTTTTTCGATGCCAAAGACCCCTATTACCTGTCCCAAGAAGCCAGGAGCTATATTGCCGGCCTGTTGAAATACGCCCCGGAGATTACCGCCGTCTGCAACCAGTGGGTCAACTCCTACAAGCGCCTGGTGCCCGGCTACGAAGCACCGGTATACCTGTCCTGGGCACGGCGGAACCGTTCCGACCTTATCCGCGTGCCCGAGTACCGGCCGGGCCGCGAAAAAGCCACCAGGATAGAATTCCGCTCCCCTGACCCGGCCTGCAACCCCTATCTGACCTTCAGCGTCATGCTGGCCGCCGGCCTGGAAGGCATCGAAAAGGGCTATGAACCCCCGGCACCAGTAGAGGAAAACGTCTACGAGATGACCAAAGAGGAGAGGGAGGAAAGAGAGATAGGCACTTTGCCGGCCAGCCTGCTTGAGGCTATACTTCTAACCGAGAAGAGTGAAATAGTGCGGAAGGCTCTCGGTGACCATGTCTTTGAGGCTTTCATCCAGAACAAGAAAATTGAGTGGAACGAATATCGAAGTCAGGTAACCGAATACGAGCTCAAGAAATACCTGGCGATATTATAAGTAATATCCAGGGAGGCCAGGTAGCATGACCAAGAGGCTTGATACTCGCCGTCTCCGCCTCGGCATGGCGCAGATTAATACCACGGTGGGTGATTTCACCGACAACAGGCAGAAAATTCTGAAACTAATTGAAGAAGCCAGGTCTTCGGGGGTGGACCTTTTGACTTTTCCGGAACTGGCCATCTGCGGCTACCCGCCCGAAGACCTCCTCTTCAAGCCGCAGTTCATCACCGATAATCTGAGCTCTCTGGAAAAGGTGGCGGCGGCCTCTTCCGGGATCACCGTCGTCACCGGCTTTGTCGATGCCAGCGAGGATATCTATAACGCTGCCGCCATAATCCACGATGGTAAACTGGCCGGTGTATACCACAAGATATTCCTGCCCAATTACGGTGTCTTCGACGAGAACCGCTACTTCCGGGCGGGGAGTGCCTGCCCCATTTACGTTATCGCCGGTATCAATATCGGCATCAACATCTGCGAGGATATCTGGTACGAGTCCGGCCCGGCGACCACACAAGCCTACTCCGGGGCCGAGGTCATCGTTAATATCAGCGCCTCGCCCTACCACTTCGGCAAGGGGGACTACCGGGAAAGGATGATAGCCGTCCGCGCTGCGGACAACGTGGCCATCATCGCCTTCAACAACCTGGTGGGCGGCCAGGACGAGCTGGTATTCGACGGCAACAGCCTCATCATGGACGAGAAAGGGCAGATCATCACCCGGGGACAGCAGTTCCGGGAAGACCTGATAATCGCCGACCTCGACGTGGAAAACGTCTTCCGGACACGCCTGCACGACCCCCGGTGGCGGCAGGGACGGCTACACCGCGAGGAGAAGGGATGGTGCCAGGGCGATAAAATCATCGTCTCAGAGGCACCGCTCGGCACGAACAAACCTGCCCTCCCTCCCCGGCAGGTGGCGGTGTACGGTTTCCCCGCCGAGGTCTACGAGGCGTTGGTGCTGGGTACACGGGACTATGTCCTAAAAAATGGCTTCAAGAAGGTGCTCATCGGCCTCTCTGGAGGGCTGGATTCTAGCCTGGTGGCCGCTATCGCCGTCGATGCTCTGGGTAAAGCCAATGTCGTCGGCGTCGCCATGCCCTCATGGTACTCCTCCACCGGCAGCCTATCCGATGCCAAGCTCCTGGCCAAAAACCTGGGCATCAGGCTTATAGCCATGCCCATAGAGAAGGTACTGCAGGCGTACCTGGATACCCTAGCCGAACCCTTCCAGGGGGTGGAGCCGGGTGTGGCAGAGGAGAATATTCAGGCACGTATCCGGGGCAATCTCCTCATGGCCATATCCAACAAGTTCGGCTGGCTGGTGCTGACAACCGGCAACAAGAGCGAGATGGCCACCGGCTACACCACGCTCTACGGAGACATGGCCGGCGGCTTCGCCGTCATCAAGGACGTACCCAAGACGATGGCCTACCGGCTGGCCGCGTACCGCAACGAGCTCGCAGGTGCTGACCTGATACCGGCCGCGGTTATCAGCAAACCACCCTCGGCGGAGCTGAGGCCCGACCAGAAGGATACCGACTCCCTACCCCCCTACGAGGTGCTCGACCCTATCCTGACCGCCTATGTCGAGGAGGATAAGAGCATTGAGCAGATTGTGGCCGCGGGCACCGACGAAAAGGTGGTCCGTAGCGCCACCCGGCTGGTGGACGCCAGCGAGTACAAGCGGCGGCAGTCGCCGCCCGGCGTTAAGATAACCCCCCGGGCCTTCGGGCGGGACAGAAGGCTGCCCATCACCAACCGCTTCAAGAGGGACTGAGAATTTCATTATAGTTTTGCTTTTAGGTAATGCGTGGTATAATAGCCTCAAAACCGTACCAGTAAGTAGAGCATTCTCAGATGGACCAACCTGTCGGTGCCGATGCCGAAAGCAAGTTAATAGCCATCCTTAAAGTGCTGAGTGAGTCCTCGGGGCCCCTCGGTTCAATCACTATCGCCCGCCTCCTCGAGCAGGACGGGGTCTTCCTGAGCGAGAGGGGGGTAAGATACCACCTGAGATTTACCGACGAACGTGGTTTCACCCAGCCCGGCGGCCGGGACGGCAGGATGATTACTCCCCTGGGCAGGCAGGAGGTCAAGGAAGCCCTGGCGCCGCAGCAGCTGGGTCTCGTGCGTGATAAGCTGGAGTTGCTGGCCTACCAGACCACTTTCGACCCCGAAAAACGTACCGGCCAGCTGGCCATAAACACCTCGATTATTGACAGGGACAGGTTTAAGAAGGCATTGTCAGCCATGAAAGACGCCTTCAAGGCCGGAATCTGCGTCAGCGAGCTGGTGGCCACGGCAGCCGGAGGAGAGAAACTCGGTTCCGTGGTCGTACCCGAGGGTAAAATCGCATTCGCAACTATCTGCGGCGCTTCTATCAACGGCATCCTTCTCAAGGCCGGGGTACCCACGGAGTTTCGGTTCGGTGGCGTGCTGGAAATCAGGGATTCCACACCGAGACGCTTCGTGGCGATAACCGAATACGCCGGCACTTCCACCGACCCCTCCGAGCAGTTTATCCAGGCGAAAATGACCAGCGTGGGTCAGGCTTCCAGGACCGGGAGCGGTAAAATCCTGGGCGCGTTCCGTACCATACCGGCGCCGGCCAGGGATGTTGTCGAGGAGAAGACAGCCAGGCTCAAGGAAGTCGGCATCGGCGGTATTTACGCCCTGGGCCATACCAGCGAGCCGCTCTGCCAGATTCCGGTCGCCCTGAACCGTGTCGGCGTGGTTCAGCTTGGCGGGCTTAATCCGGTGGCCGCGGCCGTCGAGGCCGGAGTTGAAATCGAAAATATCGCCGAAAGCGGCTTAATTGATTTCGAGCAGTTGCACAGCTTCTGGGAGCTTTAGCAAGTCTGGTCATTGGGAATTTCGGTCTTTCTCCATGAGTTGAATCACATGCTTCCTGAATCTTCTTAAAATGGCCTGAAAAGACTCCGCTTCTTCTTGGTCCAGGCACTGCATAGCTTGAGAGCCAATAGTGTGTCGAAGCGACATGGCCTGCTCTATCCTCATGCCACCGTACTCTTTGCGCAGTCACTCACCCCGATCTTTTTCCAGACTACAGCGAGGGTATTACCCTGGCTGAGCAGTATCTCTGCCTCACGCAGCTTGTTGAGAATCTGCTCCGATGTGTAAGACTTTCTGACCATCTATTGCCCCCTTTCTTATTTTCCAGTCTAATGTGAAACTGGACTCCTCTTCGGGGGGCAGGTCATGAAAACCGGAATCAACTTGAATATCCCCAGCAACAATCCTATTATAGTTGTGTAGTACGGCATAATTATCATCGCTAAAGGAGGTTATCATGAGTCCAATCCCCAAGGAGTATTCCATACTTGAAAAATTCGATTTTGAAAGAAAGCCCGTAGGCGTCAAGTTCCTGTTCAACAAGCCGAAGGAACTCAAGAGGCTGGATAAAGTAATGGACTTTTGCGAGATGCTGGTCGAGGCGCAGCAGGGCGACGCTTTTTACGTCGGCAAAGAAGACTTTTCCTGCATAGGCGCGGTGCTACTCGGCATGGTAAATGACGACCCGGTATTCGAGAGCGGACGGGTGGGACCCAAGCTGGGAGCCTATAAAGACACACGCGCCAACCGGAGAATCTACCAGTACCTTCCCAAGCTCCCCAAGAAATCCATCAACTATGTCGCCTTTGCCCCCCTGGACAAACTAACGTTCGAGCCGGATATTATGATTATCCTGGCCAACGTGAGTCAGGCCGAAATATTTATCAGGGCCAAGGCCTACACCACCGGCGAAAGCTGGTCGGCGATGGGTACGCCGGTAGTAGGGTGCGCATGGCTGTACATTTACCCTTATTTAAACGGTGAAATGAATCTGACAATCACCGGTTTCAGCTTCGGCATGAAGTCGCGGCGCCTCTTCCCGGAAGGCCGGGTACTCCTGACCATCCCCTGGGACAAGCTCCCCGGGATATTAAAGAACCTGGAAGAGATGGAATGGGTACCGGAATCGTACAATCTGGGCGCGAAAGACCATAAAAAGAAGGTCAGGAGAATAATTAAGGAACTGGAACAGGAGTCCTGACAAAACAAGGCGAAGCTAAATAGTTATCATTGTGTGCAAAAGGAAGGGGTAACTATATGGCCGAAACAAAATACGGAAAACACCTGGTTACGATACCTTTCCACAAGACACCTAAGGGGGCGCTATTTGCCACCGGTGCGGACGTCCTCGGCGGTTTCGAACTTAATATAATCTACGCCTGCGGCTATGAGACCGGCATCACCGGCTTGTCAACCAAGCCCCACGTACATAACTATGATGAAGCCGTGTTCTTCATCGGCTCCGACCCCTATAACCTCGACGATTTGGGCGCCGAAGTGGAAATATCCATCGGTGAACTGGGCAAGGAAGAGAAGCACACCTTCGATAAACCGACGGTGCTGGTAGCCCCCAGGGGACTCTACCACTGCCCGATAGTAACCAGGAGAATCGATAAACCCTACGTGTGCATGGCGGTCTCACTTACCGGCAAGAGGTCGGACTAGACGTACATTTCATAAATTTTTGCTGAATCAGTATTATCTGGAGGTTAAACGTGGCCGAATTCGGATATGCCGGGGAAATCCTGAAGATTGATTTAGCCGATGGCAGAGTTACCAGGCTGAATACCGCAGATTACGCAGACAGGTTCCTGGGCGGCAGGGGCATCGCCGCCAGGCTTTACTGGGACATGGTTCCCCCCGAGGCTAAAGCCTTCGACCCGGAGAACTGCCTCATCTACATCACCGGCCCTGTCACCGGGTTTAACAGACTGGCCGGCTGCCGGTGGCAGGTCTGCGGGAAAGCACCGGTCATGGAACCGGAGGCATTCTCCTACGCCAACCTGGGGGAGAGGTGGGGGTCCTATCTCAAGTACGCCGGCTACGACGGGCTGGTGGTTACCGGAAAAGCCGAAAGGCCTGTCTATATCTATATACATGACGGCGCTATCGAAACAAGGGATGCCTCACCCCTCTGGGGCAAGTCTGCTTTTGAGGTGAGTGATATTCTGAAAGGGGAGCTGGGCAAAGAGGTGAGCGTCCTGACTATCAGCCCCGCCGCCGAGAACCTGGTCTCCTTCGCCACCATGCTCACCGACGATGGCGCCTCCGGCGCCAGCGGACTCGGCAGCGTGATGGGGTCGAAGATGCTCAAGGCCATCGTCGTCGCCGGCAATAAGCGACCGAAAGCCGCCGACCCGGAAAGGCTCGGTAATCTCGCCGACCGGATACTTCAAATCAGGAGAGATACCTGGAAAGGCTGGCTCGACGACATACCCGGCCGCACCAGGCTCCGCGCCTGCTATAACTGCGGCCTCGGCTGTTTCCGGAAATCGTACGAAGCCGAAGGCGGTAAGCGCTTTAAGTATTTCTGCCAGGCGACGCACGTTTACGCCGGACAGGCAATGAGGTACGGCGGCGATGTCTCCGAAGTAACGTTGCTGGGGGCAAGGTTATGTGACCGGTACGGACTGGATACCACGGTAATGCAGCCGATTATCGACTGGCTGGCTGACTGCTACCAGGAAGGCATCCTGCGGGACGAGGACACCGGGCTGCCGCTGTCGAAGATAGGCAGCGCCGAATTCATAGAAGAACTCACCAGAAAAATAGCCTATCGGGAGGGTTTCGGGGATTTACTGGCTCAGGGCACGCTTAAAGCCGCCGGGAAGGTGGGCAAAAAGGCGCAGGAACTGCTAAACGCCCACGTCATTACCCGAGCCGGCGAGACCAGGGACTACGACCCCAGGCTCATACTGACGAACGCGCTTCTCTACGCCACCGAGCAAAGGAGGCCCATCAACCAGCTCCATGAAACGAGTCACTCCCTGTGGCTGTGGAGTAAATGGGTCCGCCAGGATGAGGACGCGTTTCTATCCTATGACGACTTCGTAAACGTGGGCAAGAATTTCTGGGGCGGCGCCGTCGCTTCCGACTACTCCACCTACGAAGGCAAGGCACTTGCCGCCAGGAAAATACAGGACCGCACCCACGCCAAGGAGAGCCTTATCCTCTGCGACTTTCTCTGGCCGATAATATGGGTGAGGTTCGCCGACGACCATACCGGCGACCCCGCCATGGAAAGCCGGGTACTTTCCGCGATTACAGGCAAAGAAATTGACGAGGCGGGGTTGAATAAAATCGGGGAGAGAGTTTTCAACCAGCAGAGGGCAATATTCCTCCGGGAGGGGTGGCCGGGGAGACAGGGAGACAGGCTCCTGGACTACCTTCATGACGAGCCTTTAGAGTTTGTCTTCTTTAATCCCGACTGCATAGTGCCGGGTAAAAACGGCCAGGTCATCTCCCGGAAAGGCGCCAAAGTAGACAGGGCCGACTTCGAAAATTTGAAGAGCGAGTATTACGGACTGCGCGGCTGGGACATTGAGAGCGGACTGCCCACCGAGAAGAAGCTGCATGAACTGGGGCTTGAAGACGTGGCCGCCGATTTGAAGTCGAGAGACCTGCTGCGCTGATTTACAGCTGCCTGTTGCCATGCACTTGTGAAGTTGTTACAATAATATTTAAGAGTGTGCCCCTGTAGCTCAGGTGGATAGAGCAGCGGTTTCCTAAACCGCGTGCGGGCGTTCGAGTCGCCCCAGGGGTACCACTACTATTCCCCCTATCCCTGTTTATGAAGCCAGGGGCTCGTGTCCTCGGCCTTGAAGCAATGCAGGTCGGCCCAGAGAAGCGGCTCTTCCCAGCACAGCCCCCTGGTATTCGGCCCTTTCGGGCCGGCCTCCCGCAATGGCTTCGAGAAGAATCGGGCAAGCCGACCGACCAGTGGAATACTGGCGATGAGTTTTTCGCGGAAAGACAACTCCACCGGCGACCCCCAGTTGCCTTTGAAATTTAACCAGCGCCATTTCCCGGACCAGCGCCGCTCTCCGGTCGCGGCATCCCGCTCACCCGGTTCGGGGATTACTTCCACCTCCGGAAAATATCGTACCCCCTCGTCAAAGCGGGGGACATAGTCCCAGAATTCCATGGCTACGTTAGCGGCACGGAGCACCGTTTTCAGGGCACCCTTGAGGTAGGGTTCCGTCACGTTAAAATGAGGGGGATATTCGGAAAAGTACGCCGCGTGGGAGCCGTTGGCGATATAAGCCACCGGGTGCAGCCCGGCGGGATTCCTGTTCTCCGTGTCGTCGACCTTATCCACATCCTTCCAGGGCTTGCGAAAAGACCCGATGTGAGCATTAAAAATACAGGCCACAGGCTGCTCGATAGCATCCGTTTTCTTCAGTATCACGGCAACCATCTCCCAGTCCATCTCGTGAACGTTCGCCCAGTCATCAAAGAAATAGGCCATCCAGTACTGGATGGATATATAGTCCTTAAACCAGTTGTCCCCCCTGGCTACCCGCGCGTAGACTTTCCTGTGGTAATCCGGGTTGTTGTCTTTGTCACGGACTCCGGCATACTCGCGCCAGAACTTGTCGACTTCTTTGGGCCCCCCAGGGTCAATGAGGTCTATGTGGTCGACACTGTTCTCGTTCATTACCTTCAGCACCTCTTCCCGGGGTGCGATGCCCTTCAACTCCCGCAGCCATACACGGTCGAGAACCAAACATATATCCCTGGGGTGGTAGTCCTGGTCGAGCGGCCGCTTGCCCGG
>DAOVRI010000031.1 GCA_030628245.1 Dehalococcoidales bacterium | reverse complement strand
GTTCGAACGACTGTATCTGTTACTGCCGGAGGCAGAGTCTATTTACGAGGCGTGGCGGGATAGACTGGAAACACTGGGTAAGAGAGTTGCGGTAGAGTCGGGCGGTAGTGTACTCGAGGGTATTGCCGAATCTGTCGATGAGAGTGGCGCCCTGATGCTCCGTTGTGTTGACGGTACCCTGAAAAAGATTATCGCCGGGGATATTACCCTGCGCGATAATTAGCAAAGAATAATTTCCCCACCCCCCAGAGGTGAAAAAGGGGGTGGGGAAATACCTTGAGCCGAATAAAGTTACTGGCTATTTACCTTATTTTTCTTTATCCCCTTGGCCGATAGTGAAGGCCTTGAGAAACTCTATGGGCAGCGGGAAGAGTATCGTGCTGTTCTTCTCACTGGCTATTTCGGTAAGTGTTGATAGGAAACGGAGCTGTATGGCTGATGGCTCCTGGCCGATAATATGGGCCGCCTGCGCCAGCTTCTCCGAAGCCTGGAGCTCACCCTCGGCATGGATGATTTTAGCTCGTCTTTCTCTTTCGGCTTCAGCCTGGGCCGCCATGGACCGCTTCATTTCTTCGGCAAGCTCGACTTCCTTAATCTCCACGGTGCTGACCTTGACTCCCCACGGGTCGGTATGTTCGTCAATTATTTTTTGCAGCGCCTGGTTAAGTTTTTCTCTTTGCATCAATAGTTCGTCAAGCTCAGATTGCCCCAGTATATTCCTCAGAGTAGTCTGAGATATCTGTGAGGTAGCCCGGATGTGGTCCAGAACCTTAACCACAGAAGACTCAGGGTCGACCACGCGGAAATAGACCACGGCATTGACGCGGACGGTAACGTTATCCTTGGTGATGACTTCCTGCGATGGAACATCCATCGTCACGACACGCAGGTCGACCTTCACCATCCGGTCGATAAACGGGATGATGAGGAACAGGCCGGGCCCTCTGGCACCGACCAGACGCCCCAGGCGGAAAATAACGCCGCGCTCGTATTCGGAGACGATTTTCACGGACATGGGGATAAGGATAAGAATAACGACAACAATAACACCTATGATAATTGGACTCATTTGTGCACCTCCTTTTTTATTTCTTGGTTACAATTAATTTCAGGCCATCGACCTTGGTTATAATCACCTCCTCTTCTGGCTCTACCCGGCCTTTGTCAGCTATGGCATTCCAGTGTTCTCCCTCGATGAGTACTACCCCTTTCGGCTCCAGAGCTATTTTGACTACAGCTGTTCTGCCCACGAGTTCTTCCTTACCGGCGGCTATCTTTTTCTGGTGGGCCCGGACCGACCAGAAAACCACAAAGACCAGCAAGATAACGATAACAACTGCTATCACGACCCACAACCAAACAGGCATATAAAGCAAAAAACCCTCCTTTTTTGTCGATATTAATCTACTTAGCCGGTTGCTTTTTATTGACGTACAGGATCAGGCCGTCGACCCTGTTGATAATTACTTCTTCCCCGGGTTTTATTTCCCCTTCTTCGGAGATGGCATTCCAGCGCTCTCCCTTGAAAAACACGGTGCCCTCGGGATTCAGGGCGATTTTCACCGAGGCTGTCTTGCCTATCAGTTCCTCGCGCCCGGTCTTGGCCTGCTTACGGTGGGCGCTTATGGCGCGGTGGACGATAAAGCTGAGGCTTCCGGTAATAATGATGGTCACGGTGGCAATGAGCCACGGGTTTATCCTGAATACAGGGGATGCCCCCTGGAACAGGATTAACGAGCCGATAACCAGCGCGACGACACCGCCGACGGTGAATATCCCGAAGGTAGTCGTCAGCACCTCACCGACGAAGAGACCGATGGCCAGAACGATGAGTAATATCCCGGCGTAATTCACCGGCAGCATTCCCAGCGAGTAGAAGGCCAGCAGCAGGCTGATGCCGCCGACTACTCCCGGGAAAATAAGGCCGGGGTTGAATATCTCCACCATGATACCCAGCGAAGCTACACTAAGCAGTAAATACGCAATATTGGGGTCGGCGATGGCGTACAGGAAACTCTCGATGGTCTGCATGGGGACATCATTAATGGTGGCGTTTCGGGTTTGCAGTGTGACCACCTGGTTGTTGAGCATGGTCACCTGCCGGCCGTCCAGTTGAGCGACGAGGGTTTCGAGGTCGGGGGCAATCATGTCAATAACATTGAGTTCCAGGGCTTCACGCTCGGTGGCGGAAACGCTTTCCCGTACGGCGTTTTCCGCCCATTCCATATTGCGCCCGTGAGTCGCGGCGAGGCTCCGGATATAGGCGGCGGCATCATTGACTACCTTCTCTTCCATGGTCTCGGACATGCCGGCTTCGCCCTCTTCGCTTATGGCCACCGGGTGAGCGGCGCCGATGGCGGTGTTAGGGGCCATAACGGCCACGTGCGCGGCTATGGTGATGAAGACTCCGGCCGAAGCCGCCCTCGCTCCCGACGGAGCGACATAGACAACGACCGGTACGCGCGAGTTGACCATAAGCTGGATGATATCGCGCATGGCGGTGTCCAGTCCGCCGGGTGTGTCCATCTGGATGATAAGGGCCTGCGCGCCATTGTTTTCGGCTTCTTCAATGCCGCGTTCCACGTAGTCGATTAACACGGGATTGATAGTCCCCTTGATGGTGATAACGTCAACGTGGGGAGTCTGCGCGTAGACACTCGCACCTGCGGACAGGCCCAGCAGTAGAAATACCAGCGCCAGTATTATTCGCCTGATTTTAATCATAAATCGTGACCTACCAAATTCATTTCATTATAATTGTATTACAGTTTTAATGCAATTTAAACCGTGAGGTAGGCGCTCTCGCCTGCCAAAGAACCTGTTCGGCGAGCAGGTCGGCGAAGGCAGGGGGATACAGGGGGTGAGGTAGATAAGAATTGAATAGCTGCGTGAATTAGTGTAAATTAATATAGTATTTATATTCCAGCCGTATAAGGATAAAGCATGAAAATCCAGAGATGTAAAGGGATGCGGGACCTCTCCCCTGCGGAAATGACGGTGTTCCGCCTGGTGGAAGGGATAAGCCGCGACACCTGTGCCGGGTGGGGTTATCAGGAGGTCAGGACGCCGACCATCGAGCACCTGCACCTGTTTACCTCGGCGGGTACGCTGACGCCCGGCATGCTGGGTAAGGTATATTCCTTTCTGGACTGGGACGGCTGGAGTGGGGAGAGGGTGGTATTGCGTCCTGACAGTACTATACCGGTCGCCCGACTTTATACCGAAAGTTTGCAGGGTAAAGGACTGGCCAGGCTCTTTTATGCCACGAACATCTTTATTTTTGAAGAGGCCGGGGAGAAAACCAGGGAGAGGTGGCAGTGCGGAGCTGAACTTATCGGGGCGGGGTCGGCCATGGCTGATACCGAACTGATAGCGTTATCCCTGGAAGTCCTGAAAAAACTGGGACTGAAAGGCGTGGAACTGCGGCTGTCGCATGCCGGTCTGATTAAGGCGTTACTGGGAAAACTCGGTCTCAGTCCGGAAGAGCAGAGTCGCATGTTCGACCGTATTCTGGATGGGGATGCCGAAGCGCTGGCTCAAGTCAGCCGGGAGTCGCCGGAGGTCGGCAATATTTTGAAGCCCTTCCTGAGTCTGAAAGGGCAATCCCCAGGATTTCTCAGGAACCAGAGGGCTCTCCTTGCCCGGAGTATGCCGGAAGTCCGCCCGCACCTGGATGATTTTTTACAGGCCGTGGCTCTCCTGGACGAACTGGGGGTAAAGTACCAGATAAACATTGCCTCCGGGGCCGGCTTCGAATACTATACCGGCATGATATTTCAGCTCTTCATCGGTAAAGAGAAGGTGGGAGGAGGAGGCCGGTACGATGCCCTGATTCCGTCCATGGGGGGTGGAGACGTGCCCGCCTCCGGCTTTGCCCTGTACCTCGATCGCCTCATAAGTCTGGTAAGCCCGGAGACTTTCGCCGGGTCGGCAGCCGAGAAGGTTCTGGTGCGGGTGAAGTCTGCTGACGCCATGAAGGAGGCTTTTAAGGCAGCCGAAAACCTGCGTGGAGCCGGCTATGTCGCCGAGCTTGACCTGGATGGCCAAAAGACAGATGCAAGGTGGATGCTTGAGGTGCGGAGCGAAGCGCCGAAGTTTGCGCTGATTGATAATGTAAAGTCAAAACGGGTCAGATATAAGACATTCAACGAGGTTTTAAAACAACTGGAGGGGGAAGGTGGCGATAAAGATAGCCCTGCCTAAGGGGCGGCTGCTGAGAAAAACGGCAGCGATGCTCCAGAAGGCGGCATGGGGCCTGGACGAATACCACTCCAATATGGGTTTCTATCGGCCGAGGTCGCAGAAATTCCCGGACGTTCTGATGAGGGTCTTTCACGAGAAGGATATCCCCATCCAGATAGCCATGGGGAACTACGACCTGGGGATATGCTGCCTGGACTGGATTGAAGAGTTGCTGGTGAAATACCCCAGCAGTGACCTTGTCAAGGTAAGAGACCTGCTCTACGGGGAGGGTGCGTTGTATGTGGCAGCGACTTCTGTGCCAGAAGACCTGCGGCAAAACGGGGCCCCGGTGCGTATCGCCAGCGAGTACCCCAACCTGGCGGAGGCTTTCGCGTTAAGGAAGCGTATGAGTCGTTTCAGCATCTTCCCGGTGTGGGGCGCCGCCGAGGCTTACCCGCCGGAAAATGCGGACATGGTTTTAATTTCGGCTAAAGCCAGTGCCGAGCTGGCCGAATACGGTATGGTGCCGGTGAGCAAGATGCTCGATTTCAGCGCCTTTCTCATCGCCAACAGGAACAGATGGGAGACCAAGAACCTTGATAAACTGGTGACGTCCATTTGCGATACGCTGCCGGAAGTCGAAAAAAAGGCACCTGTTAAGGATGAAGTCGATAGTACGGAAATAAAAACGCGTAACCGTGCCGGAGAAACGGCCGTGGATGCTGTCAGGCTGGCTCTCCCCGACGGGCACCAGCAGCAGCCTACTGTTAATCTTTTGAACAGAGCGGGTATCGGGATTGACGATTATCCTTCGGAGACGGGGAATCGCCGCCCGGAGATTAACATTGACGGCGTAACGGTCAAGGTTATCCGTCCCCAGGACATGCCGTTGCAGGTGGCCAACGGGAATTTCGACCTGGCGATTACGGGTTGGGACTGGCTGACCGAACACCTGGACCAGTTTCCGTCGAGTCCGGTTAAAGAGCTTTTAGACCTTAAGTCCAGTAAAGTCAGGATTGTGGCGGTAGTCAGCCGGGAGCTTTCGGTCGATAATACCGGCGGCTTGAGGCAGCTCATCGCCGAAAGGGAAGAGCCGTTCCGGGTCGCCTCCGAGTATGTAAATATCGCGGACAAGTACGCCCGGGACAACCGGCTCGGGCACTACCGGGTAATTCCCACCTGGGGGGCCACCGAGGCCTTTCTGCCGGAAGATGCCGACCTGCTCATCGAGAATACGGAGACGGGCAGGACTATCGCTCGGCACAACCTTAAGATAATCGATACACTTTTTGAGTCGACGGGCTGCCTTATTGGCAATACCGATGCTGTATCTGCCGTTAAAGACAGGCGGATTGAGGCTCTGATAAAGAGACTGCGGGCGGCTGTGGAGGATGTTTAAATGAAAATTATCGAAGGTTTTGAGTCGGCAAAGTTAATACTGTCGCGGCAGACTCCGAAAGAGTCGCCGGGCAGTGACGACCGCGAGCGCGTAGTCAGGCAAATCGTCAACGACGTGCGTGACAGGGGCGATGCCGCCCTTTTTGAATACACCGAGAAGTTCGATGGCGTTAAACTGGCTTCACTGGAAGTAGATAAAGAGCGGATAGACCGGGCGTATCAGGAAGTAGACGCCGGGCTGCTTTCCGCCCTGAAGCTGGCCGCAGAGCGAATAACTACTTTCCACACGGAGCAGAAAAACATTCTCTTGCGTGAGAATACCGGGGCGAATCTGGGCTGGTTGATACGCCCGCTGAACCGGGTCGGCGTGCATGTCCCCGGTTTCACGGCGCCTTTACCGTCGTCGCTACTGATGACGGCCGTTCCCGCCAGGGTGGCCGGCGTCAAAGAGGTTATCCTGGTGACGCCCCCGGGAAAGCAGGGTGGGGTTTCGCCGGTAACTCTGGCGGCGGCAAAGATTGCCGGGGTCGACCGTGTTTTTTCCATCGGCGGCGCTCAGGCCATTGCCGCCCTGGCCTTCGGCACCGGGTCGGTCCCTGCGGTGGACAAGGTCTGTGGTCCGGGCAATATCTTTGTTTCCCTGGCCAAGAAAATAGTATTTGGAGTGGTGGGTATCGACGGACTTTACGGTCCGAGCGAGGTTATCATCATCGCCGATAATTCTGCCAATCCGGAGTACTGCGCCGCCGACCTTCTGGCCCAGGCCGAGCACGGCTCACTGGCTTCGGCTATCCTGTTAACAACCTCGCGGCGGTTGGCCGACGAAGTGAACAAGGAAATTGGACGGCAACTGGCGATCCTGCAACGTAGAGAAATTACCGCCGAGTCGCTGGAAAGCCGGGGATTGATTGCCGTGGTGGACAGTGTCAATGAGGCGATAGAGCTGGCCAACCTTTACGCCCCGGAACACCTGTGTCTCATCGTGAAAGACGCGGCTGACTACGTTGATAAAGTGGAGAATGCCGGGTGTCTTTTCGTGGGCGAAAAATCTATCGAGGTACTCGTCGATTACGTGGCCGGGCCGAGCCATGTCCTGCCCACGGACGGGACGGCACGGTTCAGCTCACCGCTTAATATCGGCGATTTTGTTAAAATTATAACACTTGTTAAGACGGATGAGCAGGATATCGCGCAGTTAGGCGAATCGGCGTCGGTTATCGCCAGGGCCGAGGGACTTGACGCCCACGCCCGGGCAATAGAGAAGCGACTCGAAGATATGAGCCGGGGAGGCAGTTAAGTGGCTGAATCCGATGGAATAGAGAAGTTAATACGCCCAAATTTAGCGGGATTTACCGGCTATAGCGCCAGTACCTCTCCGGACACGCTGGCGGGCAAGGTCGATATGCCTCTGGATAATATCATCAAGATGAATGCCAACGAGAATCCCTACGGCTGCTCCCCGAAAGTTCTCCAGGCGCTGGCCGATTGTCCTCACTTTCATATTTACCCCGACGACGGACAGCAGGAGCTGCGCAAGCTGTTGGCGGGGTATGTCGGCGTCGGCGCGGAGAGTATCGTGGTAGGGCATGGCAGTAATACACTCATCGACCTTATCGTACGACTGTTCGTTGAGCCGGGTAGCGAGGTGATAAACTGCGTGCCTACCTTCGATATCTACCGTTTCAGCACGGAGATATGCGGCGGCACTGTGGTCAACCTTATAAGGGATGATAATTTCGCGATAGATGTTCAAGAAGTTAAGACAGCTATCAGCGATAATACCAGGCTGATATTTCTGGCTACTCCCAACAATCCCACCGGGAATGTCATCCCCCGGCAGGACATCGTGGAGATTATCGAAACAGGAGTACCCGTGGTGGTCGACGAGGCCTACTACGAATTCAATGGAGAGACCGTTGTGCCCCTTACAGGCCGGTATAAAAACCTCATGGTACTGCGGTCCTTCAGCAAGTGGGCGGGACTGGCCGGACTGAGGGTCGGCTACGGCATTTTCCCGCCCCGGATTGCCGATTACCTGATGGCGATAAAAATTCCACACAACGTGAGCGTAGCCGCGGAAATCGCCGTGCGGGCGTCGCTTTCAGACCTGGACTACCTACAGAGCAGGGTGAAAGACATAGTTGCCGAGAGAGAAAGATTGTTTGGTGAGCTTAAACAGGTGTCATGGCTGAAACCATATCCGTCTCAGGCCAATTTCATTTACTGCGAGGTACTAAAGGGCGGCGCTGACGAGCTTTATAAAGAGTTGCAGCGAAAAGGTATCCTTGTCCGTTATTTCGACAAGCCGCTTTTGAAAAACAGCATCCGCATCAGCGTGGGCAAGCCGGAGCATACCGATGCCCTGATGAAAGCCCTCCGCGAACTGGAAGATTAGATAACGTTTTAGCGGTGAAAATCCCAGCCCCCGTCCCCCTCGTTGATATCTATTCCCACCCGGGCCGCCCTCGTGGCATCTGCGGCTTAGCCTTTTTAGCCTCCCCCTCCCCCTAAAATCCCTCTCAATCTCCCTTTACCAAAGGGAGAAGCTATCATGCCTCTTTTCCTTTTTAAGTTTCCCCCTTTGCAAAAGGGGGACTAAGGGGGATTAAGGGGGTGAGGCAGAGTCGTTAATCATATATGAGAGAAGCCTCTAGTGATATGTTACAAAATATAACAATTATTGCCGATTAGCTATTGACAAATGGTGAATATATGTTATAATACTTAACAGTAAGTATTGGGGGAGATGATAATGGACTCAACCGATGAGATACTGAATAAAGTAACAAAAATACAAAATAGTAATGGCTATTCCGACCAGCAGATGGCCGAGAAAATCGGGTGCAGTCGGCCGCTTTACCAGAGGACGCGCACCGGCAAGATACCGGTAGGCGGCACGTTTCTCAAGGGCGCTATGAAATTGCTGGCCCCCGTGGTGGTTGAAGGCAGGAAATCCGTCATCCGGCGGGAAACGAAAGAAACGAATATCAATGTGGAACTGGATATCGACGGTAGCGGGAAATGGGATATCAATACGGGAATACGTATCTTCGACCACCTATTATCGGCGATGGTGAAGCACGGATTATTTGACATAAAGCTGACGGCCACTGGCGATGACCCGCATCACACCGTGGAAGACGTGGCGATTTGCCTGGGTAGAGCTTTCGGGGAAGCCCTGGGGGAGAAGCGGGGCATTGTCCGCATGGCGGATGTCACGGTGCCGATGGACGAAGCTCTGGTGACGGTAGCGGTGGATATCGGCGGGCGGGGCTACCCGGTGCTGGACCTGCCTTTTGCCGGTAACGATATGCCCGGTTTTCCTGCCGACCTTGTTCGCCACTTCCTGGAGTCATTCGCTATTGAAGCACGTCTTAACCTGCATGCTAGGGTTCTATACGGCAGTAATGACCACCACAAGGCGGAAGCGCTCTTTAAAGCCCTGGGACGGGCGCTGGATGCGGCCACCCGGATTGACCCGCGTATCAGCGGAGAGTTGCCCAGCACCAAGGATTTCTTAGAGCGGTAGGGCTTACTCTAAAAGGGCTAACTGACGTCCGGTTATTTTTTCGTAGGCCTGTACGTATCTCTTCGATGTCGCTTCGATTACGTCCGGGGGGAGGGTGGGGGCCGGTGGCTCCTTGTTCCAGCCCGACGCCGTGAGCCAGTCGCGGACAGGCTGCTTATCGAAGCTTTCTTGAGACTGTCCTGCCCTGTACTGGTCGGCATTCCAGAAGCGCGAGGAATCAGGGGTAAGTATCTCGTCAATCAGTGTCAGACGGCCGTTATCAATGCCAAACTCGAACTTGGTATCGGCAATGATGATGCCCTTGCTCCGGGCGTATTCACGGGCATAGTTATAGACAGCCAGGCTCTTTTCCTCCATCTCAAGGGCGGTGCGCAGGCCAATCAACTTGATGATTTCCTCCGTGGTAATTGGCATGTCGTGGCCGGTCTCCGCCTTGGTGGTCGGGGTGAATATTGGTTTTTCCAATTCCTGGCTTTCCCTGAGTCTCCCGGGTATGGGGTTTCCCGAAACCGTACCGTGCTCTTTATATTCCGCCCAGGCCGACCCCGAAATGTAGCCACGGACCACGCATTCCACCGGTATGCGTTTTACTTTCTTGGTGACCATGGAGCGTCCCCTGAGATACGGTGGGTAAGCGAAGCGGCTTTCGGCGGGCAGGTAAGAATCGAGGCTGTGTACATCATCAATAGCTTCGGTCATATGGTTGGGTATCATCTCCGCGGTGCGCCGGAACCAGAAAGAAGAGAGACGGTTCAGTACGTGGCCCTTGAGCGGGACGCCGTTGGGGAGCACCACGTCGAAAGCGGAGATGCGGTCGGTAGCTACCATGAGCAAATGGCTGCCGAGGTCGTAAGTATCACGCACTTTGCCGCGGATAAACATCGGCAGCGGCAGGTCTGTTTCCATCAATACGGTATCCATAACTATACCTTTCTACTCTGGTTATCTCCTGATAAACAGGCCTTCGGCCTGAGAACTATATGGCCCTTGGTCCCAATTCTATAGTATCGGGCATGATTCCCTGCCATTGCGACTTGGTCAGGCCCAGCCTGTGGAAGATTTCGTCCACGTGTTGCAGGTAGTGCTGGTAATCGAACAGTGCCTCAAGCTCTCCCGCCGGCATGGTGCCGGTGACTTCAGCATCGGCCTTGAGCAGGGTCAGGAAGTTCCTGTTTCCCTTCCATGCCTTCATCGCGTTTCTCTGTACCATCTCGTAGGCCTTCTGCCGACTCAACCCTTTATCAATGAGGACCAGCATGACTCTCTGCGAGAAGACTAGGCCGCGGGTAAGTTCGAGGTTCTTTTTCATGCGGTGTGGATAGACCTGCAGCCTTCTCATGACCGAGGTGAAAAGGGCCAGGATATAGTCCAGCACCAAACAGGCATCGGGGAGAATAATACGTTCGTTGGAGGAGTGGCTGATATCGCGTTCGTGCCACAGGGAGATATTTTCCAGCGAGGTCAGGGCGCAGCCCCGTGCCAGCCGAGCCAGGCCGGAGACACGCTCGCAGAGTTCCGGATTGCGTTTGTGCGGCATGGCCGACGAGCCGGTCTGGCCGGTGCCGAAGGGCTCTTCGACCTCCCGGACCTCGGTCTTTTGCAGGGCCCTGATTTCCGTGGCGAACTTTTCCAGGGAGCCGGCCATGATGGCCAGGGTGGTGACGAACTGGGCATGGCGGTCGCGCTGGAGCACCTGGTTTGATATCGGGGCGGCGTCGAGTCCCAGCTTATGGCAGGCTTTCTGTTCGACATCGGGGGTCACCGTGGCATAGGTGCCGACGGCCCCGGAAATTTTACCCACGGCAATGGTTTTCTTGGCTTCAGTAAGCCGGCGCAGGTTGCGCCGCATTTCTTCAACCCAGAGGGCTATCTTCAAACCGAAAGAGGTCGGCTCGGCATGTATACCGTGGGTACGGCCTATCATCACCGTGTATTTATGCTCTATCGCCCTCTGGGCCAGGACGGCCGTGAGTTCCTTGACATCCTGAATCAGGATGTCAGAGGCTTCTACAAGCTGGAGGCTGGTGGCCGTATCGATGACATCGGAGGAGGTCAGGCCGAGATGAATGAAGCGCGACTCTTCGCCGAGACTCTCGGCCACGGAGCCGAGAAAGGCGGTCATGTCGTGGTGGGTCTCCTTGAGAATTTCCGCCATGCGCTTGAGGTTGCACTTGGCCAGTTTTATCTTGGGAATGGCTTTCCGGGGAATAACACCGAGCTCGGCCCAGGCATCGCAGACGGCTATCTCTACTTCAAGCCACTTATCGTACTTGTTCTCGTCTGACCATACCTTTTTCATTTCGGGTCGGGAATACCGTTCAATCATTACTCTCTCCTTTGTTTGCCAGTTGCTCTACGGAAGACTATCTCTGTAATTCGCTCCGGCATTTATCGTAGGCCTCCCTGATTTTATCATGTTTCAGCCCCAGAATCTCAGCCGCGAGGTAGGCGGCGTTCTTGGTCCCGGCGCTGCCGATGGCCATGCAGGCGACGGGTATACCGGCGGGCATCTGTACTATGGAGTAGAGAGCGTCCACGCCGTTAAGCTCGCTGCTGGATATGGGTACGCCGATGACCGGCAAAGTAGTCCAGCTGGCCAGGACGCCGGGCAGGTGCGCCGCCATCCCGGCTGCGGCGATGATTACTTCTATGCCTCGCTCCCGGGCGGACAGCGCGTACTGCTTGGCCTTCTCCGGGGTGCGGTGGGCCGATATTACGTTGACCTCGTGGTCGATGCCGAGCTGCTTTAATATATCCAGCGTCGGCTGGAGCGTTTCGGCATCTGACTTGGAACCCATAACCACGCCGACAAGTGGCTTGTTCATGTTGTCTACCTCACCCCCTGTGTCCCCCTCTCCTTCAAAGGAGAGGGGGAAGAGATTTGAGAGAGGGGCTTCGCCCCTCTAGGACTCCCCGTAACGTTAGGAAGCTTCGACCCTTCAACCATCCATTATTTGTTATATACCGGCAATATCCTTGCGGTAGTGGCATCCTTCAAAGTGGATACGGGTGATATTCTTATAAACTTTTTCTCTGGCCTCCGCCAGGTCTTTACCCATAGCTACCACGGTGAGGATACGCCCGCCGCTGGTCAGCACCTGTCCCTCCGGACTGACCCTCGTCCCGGCATGAAATAACATGATATCCTTGTCAACATCGTCCAGGCCGCTCACGGGGAAGCCGGTCTGGTATTTACCGGGGTAGCCGCCCGATGCCATAACGACGCCAACACAGGCATCATCACTGCATTCGATGTTCATTTTATCGAGTTCGTTATTGACCACTGCCATCATGATGTCCACCAGGTCGGTCTTGAGCCGGGGCAGGACGACCTGCGCCTCCGGGTCGCCGAAGCGGGCATTAAATTCTATCACTTTCGGCATATTATTGGTAATCATCAGGCCGCCGTAGAGGATGCCTTTATAGGGTCGTCCTTCATCCGCCAGGGCCAGGATGGTCGGCTCCATGATGGTCTTAGTGATGATGTGGCCCAGTACCTCGCTGTAAAACGGGGGAGGACTGTAGCTGCCCATGCCGCCGGTGTTCGG
>DAOVRI010000025.1 GCA_030628245.1 Dehalococcoidales bacterium | reverse complement strand
TTGATACCATGGATATCGGTGGTCCTGTATTACTGGGTATGGGTGTATCAGCCGCGGATTATGCGACCGTCGGTATAGAAATAGTACAAACATTACTCGCGGAGATGCCGGAGGACATGTTTGTAGGCAAGACGATATGCGTAACCGGCGTACCCTATACAAACCCGTACGGCGGCGCTAATATACAGGTCACTGACCTTTCACAAATCGTGGTTCAGGAATAAAAATAGAACAACAGGCAAAGTAAAATAACATGGGGTACTGTAAGAACCGGGCTCTTCGGATTTGGAGAGTCCGGGGGGTACCCCATGTCGTATTATACGGATTATCCTATTTATTGCTGGTGGGTGGTGGAGTCGGGGTTACAATAGGCAGAACTTTTGAACTGGTTTTCAGCCTCACAATTTAATCCCAGAGCTTCCACAGGGAATAATTGTAGCAATTTATTGTGCTAAACGCAATGATTGTTGATCTGAAAATCATGCTAAATGGAAGGGGAGGTCGCCAGCTCATCCGGAAGCCCGCACGTTCCGTCGGCTCATTCATTATCGGATGTATTCGCGCGCCACTTATCGATAGATGCGCTGCCTGAGTAGCCGTAATCCGCAGCTTTCCACAAGGGACTTGTCTCTCCGCCCACGACGATGATATTGATATTGTCCGGATTATGATAGGGAGCTATCAGCTCATCATCCGGGAGCTTTTTCCATGAAGCATAAGGCTCCACTCCCTTGTACGCCTGAGATGCCACCAGCATGTCTATATAATCGGTTTTCCAGAATTGCCCCGCCGGCATCTTAATGTTCTGTGATATCCAGCGGCAGAAATCCTGCTTGGTTGTAAAGCCCTCGTTCTCCTTTAGATTTCTGGCCACCAGCGGATCCAGTATTAACGTGGCCGCGGAATTAAGCGGGGGCATTACCGCTAGCTGGATATTCAATTCCTCTCCCACTGACCGGTGGGAGGCTGCGCCGGCACTGTTCAGGAAAGACCATCCCCTGAAGATACTAACAACACTCTCGTCGGCCTTGAACCCTTTCTGAACATGAAAAGGCTCCCAAACGCTCCTCTCCTCATTCTCGGCAGCGCACATATTATTGTAAGTATGATTATTCCCCTGGGAACTCCACAGGGTCTTTCTGGGCTTGGCATATCCCCAACAAATGGACATCAATGTCCAGGCTCTTCCGAGCACTGAGTTTGCCATGTTTACCGCACTGAATGCGCCGATACCGGAGTTCATACCGATTTCATTGCGAATCGGCCCGTTCACCAAAAGCATAGCTTCAAAGGGCGTTGTCGAGGGCATCAGTGACGGTTGTTTTGTGGCCGCAATAGCCAGTATCACCGGGAAATATTCCGGCCTGGCGCCGGCCATGACCGCAATAACAGCAATGTTGGACACTGTGTACTTAACAACTTCTCTGGTATCGAACTGGAATGCTTCGCCAACCACCTCGTCCGGAGAATGGCTGGTGCCGGCGAGCATTTTCTTCACCCGCTCCTCGGTAGGAAGTATGATGGGTAATCCGTCCGTCCACCCTTTTTCATAAAACAGGCGCTGTAAATTATCTTCAGTATCCGCTTCCAGGAGCACCTGGGGAGGGCCGGCTTTTACAGTTTCGGTAGCCTCGGGCTCCAGCCTCGTTTGGCTTATTGGTTTGGTCAATACGTCAATTATTTCATCGATGACAGGTCTACCGGTATCCGGGTCATTACCTACAATATATCTATCGAGGACTTCAGGAGACAAACCTATCACCGGAAACGGCGTATATATGAAAGGTAAAGAAGCGGCTCTCGGGTTACTCTTTGCAGCGCTTTCCATCGTGTATGCTGAGACAGGAGCAACCGGGAGACCATAGTTCTGTTCAAGATTCGTACTACCTGCAGCGACCGCTGCAATACAGCCCGGTCAGCCGGCTACGCCAAGGACAACGGCATGGCCTTTTACTTTAATTTCCTCCCAGAGGTCATTATTATCATCCATGAACACCATACCCGGTTTCCGTTTTGGTATCGTGGTGACGGACGGCATGTGTTCGGCAAACCATTTCTGCAATTGCAGCATGAATTCATAGCCTCCGCCGAAACCGATATCCACCAGGTACACGGTCTTGTTCTCCAATGTATCCAACCGCTTGGCAAATGAAGGTGAAGACGGTGCAGGTCCACCCATACCCGGCGGAAATCCACCCGTACCCTTCTGGACTCCAGCTTCAGGGCTCATTACAGAAAATCGTACTTCAATTGTCATTATATTCCTCCATTCGAATGTTCAGGGTTTAGCTGTATCCTTGATTAAAAGGGTCCCTTACGTTCTTTGACCCAATTTATATCCTGCCTGGCTTTCCCCCATCCGGATTCGGCGGCACCCTTCATGGGACCATCATCGCCGCCCATACGTTCCCTCATTTCTTCCATGTGCTTCTTCATCAATTCTTCCTGTCTTTTCATGCCTTCAGGGGTGGCATAATTAACGATTCGCTCAACAATACCCTGCAACATCTTTTCCGGGTCGGGGACCGGGATAATGAAGAACTGCTCGTTTTCAATCCCCTTTTTGAGTATGTTTGCCAGCTCGACGGGGTCTATTCCAAAAGAGTAATGGTAATGCATATACTCGATTGTTTTTTCATTGGTGTTATACCCGGTGTTTTCCAGGTGCTTTGGCCGTGTATATGATGCTTCGGCGATATTTGACTTGATACCGCCCGGGCACAGGCAGGATACACCTATACCATAAGGCTTGAGCGCCTGTAAGTAACTCTCCATGAGATTATTGACCGCGGCTTTGGCAGCCGAGTAAGGAGCGGTCGTGGAACCTCCCATGAAACCTCCCATCGAGGAAGTCGTGGCGATATAACCGCCCTTGCCTGCTTTTATCATGCGCGGCACGAATGTCACCATGCCGTTGATGACTCCACCGAGACAAACTCCCATAACCCAGTCATAATCTTCAAATGTCGAGGCTTCAGCCGGACCGAAGGCATTGACACCCGCGGTATTGAATAACATCTGAGGTGGACTCCCGTATACCTTCTCCACCTCATCCGCAGCCTCCGCATATGCCTGGCGGTCCGTAATATCCAGTTGTATTGCGTGAACTTCTGCCTTCTTATCCCGGAAATACGCCATTGCCTCGTCCAGGTGGTCCTTGCGGATATCCGCGATGACAATCTTACAGCCCGCTTCTGAAAACACCTTTGCCTGACCGAATCCGGCACCGGAAGCACCTCCGGTAATGAATAATATTTTCCCACTAAAATCTTTCACTATTTCCTCCTTTGTACTATTTAATAGTGTAAAATGAATGACTACCTAATGCAAATTCTGACATTACTTTAAAAATAATCCGAGTTGTGGATTTTTACTGTATAAGTTACTATAGAATATCATGGCAGAGCAAGATAACTATCAACTTTAACAATCTTTTTTCCATAGTAAAAACAGTTAGGAGAAAAAACATGGCAGGAAATAGTTCAAAAATCACAGTGCTGGACCCCGGGGGCCAGCCCAGCGGCATCTTCGGACGGCGGCTGGACGTTGATTCACCCCCCTGGGCCATTCACGACCCCGTAAACCAGCCGAGAGACACGGCGGAAGCCCTCGGGACACGTAAAATGGCGCCGCGCCTTGATAGTCTGGAAGGCAAGACCGTCTATCTGGTTGATACGGGATTTGCCGGCAGCGCGGATTTTATGGAAGAGACCCAAAACTGGTTTACGCGTAACCGGCCCTCGGTGAAGACCGAGTTACGCCACAAGAAGACCAGCATGTTCACCGACGAACCCGAACTGTGGGCCGAAATCAAGAAAAACGGTGACGCCGTCGTTTTCGGCGTCGGCGGCTGAGACGGCTGTTCGGCGAGTATCGCCGAATTTTCCCGGACGATGGAGAGCAACTACGGCGTACCTTCAGCCCCCATCGTCACCGCCCGTTTTGCGGACTACGTGCAGCGTGACAGCCGCAGTCACGGCATGAACCTCCGCTGGAGCTTCCCACCCTACCCCGTCGGCTGGGTCTCCCGTGAAACGTTGCACGGTTACGTGGAAGGCAACGACCCGATTTCCGGCGTACCTCTCATGGAGGAGGTTATCTTAGCCCTCACCCAGCCGCTGACGGAAGCGGAGAAAACCTACAAGGCGGAAAAAAGACCAGAGCGGCCGCGTTTGCTAGGACCAGACACCGAAACTAACTTACACCGCCTTTTCCTGGAAAACGGCTGGACGGACGGTCTGCCTATCATCCTGCCGACCGAAGAGCGGGTGGCGGAGATGCTTACCGGCACCGACCGGGACCCCCAGGAATTCGTCGGTATGATGTCCGTCACCACCCACGAGGAGCGACTCCAGTACACGGTGGAGAGAGTTGCGGTCAATGCCGTCATGGCCGGGGCCAGGCCGGAGCATTTCCCGGTCATCCTGGCGCTGGGCGCTTCCGGGCGGCCTTCGATGCCCAGTTCGACGACTTCTTTCGCGAGCATGATGGTAGTAAACGGCCCCATCCGCGATGAAATCGGCATGAACTACGGACTCGGCGCCCTGAGCCCGGTCAATTACGCCAACTCCGTTATCGGTCGTGCCTGGACCCTGATGAGTATCAACTTGGGGGACGTCCGGCCCGGCGCCACCTTCACGGCCAGTACCGGAACCACTATCAATTACAACAACATGTGCTGCGCGGAGAATGAGGAGAACAGCGTCTGGGAGCCTTTCCACGTGCGTAAGGGCTTCAAACGCGATGAGAGCACGATCAGCCTTTTCCGCGGCTGGACTGTCCTCGGCTTTAACACCGGCCCGTCCCAGCGGATGCTGGAGGTTGTGAAAAGCATCAGCGGTCCCTTCGGAGCCTCGTTTACGTTCGTTATCGACCCGCTGGTAGCCAAGAGTCTCAAGACGGAAGGCTACGACGACCCCATGAAGTTCAGCGAGTGGCTCGTCAATAATATGGAAATCCGCTTCAAACGCCCGGAGATGATGAATTTCGTCGTCGCCGGCGGGGAAATGAACCCGATGTGGGTTGTTACCGATTTTTCCTATTTCCAGACGGCGGTAATCGACCCGTGGATTCCCGCGGCCGGCATCAAGAAAGATGCCAAACCGCTTAGGATGCCGGAGGCAGTTGCCTGTGCCGACGGCTCCTGCGGTATTTCCAACTAAACTTGTGCAAATAGATAATGCGTGGTTAATGGGAGTATAAAGAATATGGAACATGTGGAAGGAAAAACAGCCTTTATCACCGGCGGTGCCAGCGGCATCGGGCTTGGAATTGCCAAGGCATGTACCAAATACGGCATGAAGGTAGTCATCATCGACTCGCGCCAGGACGCCCTGGATGAGGCGATGGCCTACTTTAAAGAAAAAAAACAGCCTGTCCACCCGATTAAGCTGAATGTTACCGACCGAGAGGCTTATGTTAAGGCCGCCGATGAAGCGGAAAAAGTCTTCGGGAAGATACACGTGCTGGTCAGTAATGCCGGCGTAGGCTCCGGCGGCGGCCCGATTGATAAATTGACGTACAACGACTGGGACTACAGCATGGGCGTCAACGTGGGAGGCTGCATTAACAGCATCATGACGATTGTACCGCGTATCCTGAAACACGGGGAGGGCGGCCACATCGTAGCCACGTCCTCGACGTGCGGCCTTCTTGCCGCAGACAAATTTATTATCTACTGCACGACGAAATATGCTGTATGCGCTATGATGGAATGTCTCGCCACGGAACTTCAGGATAAGAATATCGGGGCTTCGGTGCTGATTCCCGGGCCGACGATGACCAATCTGGGCAAATCTTCTTTTGAGAACCGGCCGGCCCATCTCAGGAACGAGGGAGAAACATGGCCGCCAAAAATGCCTCCGCCCCCTAAAGACGCTCCGCCCCGGCGGTCGTTCATGGACATGAAAGATGTAATCATGGACCCGATAGAGACCGGTGAGCGGGTGGTACGGGGCATCAGGAATAACGACCTCTTCATCCACACCCATCCTGAGTTCAAGGACGGCTATATCGCGCGTCATAATGCTATTATCCGCGCTATCCCTGATGAGCCGCGGAATGAAAAGCGCTGGGAAATCGTCAAGAATTTCGGGACTATAATCTATAATGACATTTATGATAAACAGAAACAGGTAGGCCCGCCGGACTGGAAAATAGACTGATATCTATACGGTATAGCTACAGGTAAATAAAGAGACAACCCCTTCTGAAGCATGTCATATGGCGCGAGGACACCCTAATCGCATATCGTTAAGCTAAAACAGCACCAGTTTTACACTACTCTACAAAGGAGAGGGGGAAGAAAGAAAAGAGGGGCTGGCGCCCCTCTTAAACTCCCCGCTTTCGGGGTTGGGGGGCATCTTACGGGATAAGCCGCAGATGATACTGGGCGGCCTGGGCGGGAATAGATAACAAGGGGGGGAGGGTGGGTTGGGGATTGTTTTCTAGTAATTCTCTAAGATGACTTAAAAGCTGGACAATGGTGGTAGAATCAAATCATGAAACATGAATTAGTGGATATCCTGGCCTGCCCGGTGTGCCAGGGGGGGCTGGAGCTTAAGGTGGAGGCGGAGGGGGGTGGGGAAGTAATTACCGGCACCCTGCACTGCCCGAAATGCGATATCAGCTATACAATCGCGGACGGCATCCCGAACCTGATGCCGCCGGATAGGGACTAATCGGGGTAATAAGCGACGCCCTGCTCCGGGGCCTCCCAGGCCTCCACGCAGGTGAGGATTACCGGCTCCCCGGCCAGTTTTCCCCTGAGTTCCCCGTAGATGGTAGTCGCGATATTCTCCGCCGAGGGATTGATTTTATCGAACGGCGGCACGTCGTTAAGACAGGTATGGTCGAACCGCTCCAGGATATCGTTCAGGTGCCGCTTCAAATCGGTAAAATCGTAAGCCAGACCGATGTCATTCAGCTTGGGAGCCTTTACCTTCACCACCACGCGGTAGCGGTGCCCGTGCATGGCCTCGCACTTGCCCTGATATCCCCTCAGATAGTGGGCGGCGTCAAAATGCTTCTCGACGGCTATCTCGTACATCTCTTCTCCTTACTCACCCTCCCACTTCAATACGCCCTGCTTCTCTTTAATGGCGTCTCTCATATCCTTAATTTTTTCCCAGCTCACCGGGTGGACGAGTTCAGGGGCGATTTCGGCGAGGGGCACCATGACGAACGACCGCTCCGCCATCCGGGGGTGGGGGATTACAAGGTCGGGCGTATCAATGACTATATCCCCGTAAAGAAGTATATCAATATCGATGGTACGCGGTTCGCCGGACTTACCGCGCCGGCCCATCTTGACCTCAATTCCCTTAGCCAGGGCCAGCAGCCCCTCCGGTGACAACCGCGTGGAAACCTCGCAGGCTATATTCAGGAAACGGGGCTGGTCGGTGTTGCCCATCGGCTCCGTATCGTATATGGACGAAACCCTGCCTACCTTCATTCGCTGCGCCAGTAATTTCAGGGCCATGTCCAGGTTGTCCTCGCGGTTACCCAGGTTTGAGCCAAGTCCGAGATATACCCTCACGACATCAGTCATTGACCGACCCCCTTCTTATAATAGCGTCACTCATGCGGCAGACAAGCTCCGTCTGCCGGACATCGTGGACACGTATCATATCGGCGCCGTTAGCGATGCCGATGGCCGTAACCGCCAGGTTTCCCTCGAGGCGCTTATCGGGCGGCAGGTCCAGTACCAGGCCAATCATCGACTTTCGGGACGCCCCCAGCAGGACAGGCTTGCCCAGCTGCTTCAACTCGGCCAGTCGATTGACCAGCTCCAGATTTTGCTCCAGGCTCTTGCCGAAGCCGATACCGGGGTCGACGATGATGTTTTCCGCCGCCACGCCCGCCTCCAGAGCGATATTAATGCCCGTTTCCAGGTCGGAAAGTACTTTAGCCATGATGCCGACCTTCGGGGGAGCATCACGTTGATTGGCCATGAGAATGATGGGCACTCCCGCCTCGGCAGCTACCTGCGCTACCCGCGGGTCCCTTTTGAGTCCCCAGATATCGTTAATCATGCTGGCGCCGGCTTTCACGGCCCGACCGGCTACACTGGCCTTATAGGTATCGATGCTGATAGGCACCGATATTTCCGCCGCCAGCCTTTCTATCGCCGGCATGACCAGCCTCAGTTCATCGTCGATATCGTCCAGGGAAAGCGGCTCGGTGCCGGGTCGGGTGGACTCCCCGCCGACATCGATAATATCGGCCCCCTCGGCCACCATGCGCTGCGCCTGGTCCAGAGTCGCTTCGACATCGTCACCCAGTCCGTCCCCCGAAAAAGAGTCGGGACTCAGGTTGCAGACCCCCATGACATAGGTCCGCTCTCCCCAACGGAACTCCGTGTTCCCGCAGCGCGTGGCTGGTAAGGTCTCATTCATCAAACATATTTTAGCACCTCCACACGTTACGATGCTACCCGCCGACTATCCGGGAGTATGCCGGCCAATGCCAGCTTTACAGAAATAACCGTAAAAAGGTAAAATTTACCCGTAAACTCCCACCGGATACCGGCAGAGACCTCAAAGGCTCACAATTATAGACTCAAGTGCTTCACCTTACCCGGTCGTATCCACCGCGCAGGACCCTTGAAAAGACAGGCCTGATGATAAACTCCGACATACTCCAGGAAGCAACCACCGCGGACAGCCGGGGCAGACCGCCCTACGAGAGACCGTACCGGTGGGTAATGCTGGCTCTGACCTGGCTTTCCTATTTCACTTTCGGCCTCGTCACGTTTTCACTAGCCCCCCTGGTCACGCCGATTATTAAAGACCTTGATATTTCCTACTCCCAGATGGGGTTCATCATGGGCGCCTGGCCATTGACCTATATCATGGTCGCCACCATCGGCGGCGCTGTCGTGGACAGGCTCGGCACACGCAAATCGATTTTCTTCGGCGTTATAATCATCGGGCTATCAGCCGGACTCCGTTACTTCGCCAACGGGTTTGTCCCCATGTTCTTCTGCGTCGCCCTGTTCGGCATCGGCGGCCCCCTGATATCCATAGGAAATCCCAAGACAATCTCCCAGTGGTTCCGGGGGAAAGAGCGGGGGATGGCGGTAGGCATCTACATGACGGGTGTCTGGATTGGCTCGGGCCTCTCCGTCTCCCTGATGAACAGCGTCATCATGCCCTTAACCGACTATAACTGGAGAATCGCCTTTGCCGGCTTCGGCCTGGTGGCTCTGGCCGTCGCCTGCCTGTGGTGGTTCCTGGGCAGAGACGTGAAAGCTGCGGAAGACACCAAAAGTGACAGAATCGATAGAGTGTTCAAAGGTCTTATCAGCGTACGGAATGTGCAGATTATCCTCCTGATGGGACTCCTGACATTTGCTGCCGGTCACGGCTTCGGCAACTGGCTGCCGCGTATTCTGGAAGGCAGCGGACTCTCCCCGGCCATGGCGGGCATAGCCGCTTCTCTCCCGACCTGGGCAGGTATACCGACTATCATCATTGTCCCGCGTGTTATCTCACCCCATTTCCGAGGGCGCTTTATAGCCATAGCGTCGCTCATATGCACCGTAGCCCTCCTGGTAATATCGCAGGTGTCAGGCGCCCCGCTGATAATTACCCTCATCATTTACGGAATGGCTACCTGCTGCATCTTCCCGTTTCTGGTGCTCATACTGATGGAGCTCCCGGAGGTAGAATCGAAATACATGGGGGCGGCGGGGGGCATGTTTTTCTGCGTAGCCGAACTAGGCACGTTTGCCGGGCCGTTTCTCATGGGAGCTATCAAGGACCTGGCCGGGGGTTTCACCGCCGGAATCTTCCTGCTGGCAGGCCTGTCCTTTCTCAGGATAATAATAGCCGCGACACTAAGAATAAAGTCTACCGATGATAAAAAAGTATAATAAGTTAAGCAAAATTAGGACTTTCAGTTCGTTAAAGAACCCGACCTTTCGCCTGTACTATATCGGGATGGTAGGCCAGTGGTCTTCCATGAACATGCAGATTGTTGCCCGGTCCCTGCTCATCTATCGCATCAGCGGTTCGGGGGCCATACTCGGGTTAGCCTCGCTGGCCAATGCCATACCCACAATTGCATTCTCGCTCTTCGGGGGTGCCCTCGCCGACCGACTTCAGAAAAAGGATATCCTCCTCTTCAGCATGATAGGTTCGATGCTGGTCTCGCTGGCCGTAGCCTTCGCGCTAACGATGGGCTACCTGAGCACGGACGTTCCCGGTTCCTGGTGGATATTGGTGGTCACGGCCGCCATCCAGGGGACGATAATGGGGCTGATGATGCCCTCAAGGCAGGCTATTATCGCCGAAATAGTGGATAGAGAACAGGTGATGAACGCCGTATCTCTGAATACCATGGGCATGAATGCGTTCCGGATATTGGCTCCGGCGGCGACGGGTTTCCTCATCGAAGGCTTCGATTTCGCCAGTGTCTACTACATTTCCGGCGCCATGTACGGGCTGGCCTCAGTCTGCATGTTTCTCATGCCGAAAACCACGCAGAAATTCAGTGAAGGCACTAATGCCCTTACGGACATAGTGGATGGCGTGAAATATATCCGGCGTGAAAAGACGATGCTCCTGGTACTGGTGGCGACCCTGTTCGTGATGATATGCGGTATACCCTTCCTGCAACTCATGCCCATGATTACCGAGGATATTCTTGAGGTGGGCGCCAGCGGCATGGGGATACTTCTGAGCGTTTCCGGAATGGGCGCGATAACCGGCTCTCTCATCCTGGCTTCCCTGCCGAGTCGTAAAAGGGGCACCATCATGCTCGTCAGCGGCGTATTGATGGGACTGGCACTGGTGGTCTTTGCTTTTTCCAGCTGGTGGCTCGTATCCGTCCTTGTCGTGATATTTATCGGCCTGGGGCAGACGGGGCACCGGACAACCGGCAATGCCCTGGCGCAGAACTATACCGCGCCGGAATACCGCGGCCGGGTGATGAGTTTCATGATGATGGGACTGGGCTTTTCCAGCCTGGGTACGTTCGTTGCCGGCGTACTGGCCGAGTCTATAGGGATACAGTGGGCCATCGGCGGTTTAGCCATACTGCTCGTGATAGTATCCGTTGCGCTGCTTACGTTCACTTCCCGACTGCGCAAGCTGGAATAAGTGCGGTATATCCGATAGAGTATCAGTTTGAAGATAACAATTTGCCAGCACCCCTTGACAAGTAGTAGTATAATATATAGTTGTGAGATGTGACTAAAGTCCTATGACATTACAGCTATTGCATTTATACTAGAATCATACTAAATTACAAAAGAAGGGGATATTATGCCTGTACTAAAAGATAGAGCTATTAAATCAGCTGGCGGTTTGACGGAATTTAAGCGACAGAGTGAGCGCTATAGTGATGATTTGCGCTATCTAGAATCAAAGAAACCTGACCTTGTTAAGACTCACGATAAAGAGTGGGTTGCCATCTACAATGCTTCATTGGTAGATTATAATAAGAGTTTGCCGGAACTAATAAAGGCTTTGGGCAAAAAGGGCATTCCTGAGGAAGAAGCCTTAATACAGTTCATATCTAGTGAAAATATACTTACACTATATGCACGATGAAAATAGTCAACTGTTTCCCGTTCACCTTCGGAGCGCAAATGGAGCCTGCACCAGCGGTGCAGGCTTACTGTTATTTAATTAGATTAAATACAGGATTTTGGGTTACGTTTATGGTAGATACTGGAGCTGCGGGAACGTGCTTACATGGTGTGCCTGCTTGGCGCATACAGAGACAACTGCGTCCTGAAACATCGGAAAACGCCTCCGGGGTTGGAGGCTCATGTCTATATTACGGGGAGCGAGCAATTTTGGTATTCCTTGATACTGACCAAAACACTGTGTCTCGGACATTAAATCGCCTTGATGTTCAAGCAATAACACTAAGAGATATTGTAGCTAATCGCGGAATACCAAGTATTCCCTCACTTCTAGGACGTGACATCTTGAATAGGTGGAAACTTACCTACGACTGCCCTAATAGCGTAATGTATCTTACATCTCCTTAAATCAAAGCGACGATTTCCTCAATAGCCCAGATATGGTCACTTATTCCCGCTGCCATCGCTGTATGCGTTTGCCCGTTCACAATCCTTATGATATCATTAACTTGTTTTAATCTTAACTGGTGAGGTGAAGTTAATTTGAAAGAAGAAATAGAAAAACTGGCCAGGCTTGAAGCCGAACTGAAAGCCGGGGGCGGGGAAAAGAGCGTACAGAAACAGCACGACTCCGGTAAACTGACAGCACGGGAGAGGCTTGACCTTTTCTTCGATAAAGGGACTTTCCAGGAGACCGACCTGTTCGTCCAGCACCGTTCCAGCAACTTCGGCATGGACAAGGTATCCATACCCGCCGACGGCGTTGTTACGGGGTACGGCAAGGTAAACGGACGCACGGTCTGCGCCTACGCCCAGGACTTTACCGCCCGGGGCGGTACACTCGGCGAGATGCACGCTAAAAAGATATGCCGCGTCATGGACCTGGCCATGAAGATGAAGGTGCCGATGGTGGGGTTTATCGACAGCGGCGGGGCGCGCATCCAGGAGGGGATAAACGCCCTCGACGGCTACGGAAACATTTTCTTCCGCAACTCCTGCGCTTCCGGCGTTATCCCGCAGATATCGGCCATCATGGGGCCGGCGGCGGGGGGCGCCGTCTATTCGCCGGCGATGACCGACTTCGTTTTTATGGTGAAGAAGACCAGCTACATGTTCATTACCGGGCCGGCGGTGGTTAAGTCGGTGACCGGAGAGGAAATCGGCAACGACGAGTTGGGCGGGGCGCTTACGCACAGCACCAAAAGCGGTGTCACCCAGTTCGCCTGCGACAACGACGAGCAGGCAATCGAAGAAATTAAGAAACTTTTAAGCTATCTACCTTTAAACAATGAAGAAAAACCGCCCTATATCACGTCGGCGGATTCACCCGACCACGCCGACGCCGCCCTGAACGATATCCTGCCGGAAAACTCGAATAAGGGCTATAACATGAAGGAAGTCATTAAAGCCATCGTGGACAACGGTGAGTTCCTGGAGCCGTCGCGTCAATTCGCCCAGAATATGATTACGGCCTTCGCCCGCATGAACGGGCATGTAGTCGGGATAATCGCCAACCAGCCGAATTACCTGGCCGGCTGTCTCGATATCAACGCCTCGGACAAGGCCACCCGTTTCATTCGCTTCTGCGATGCCTTCAATATCCCGCTGCTGACCATCGCCGATGTTCCCGGCTTCCTCCCCGGCAGCCACCAGGAGTGGGGTGGTATTATCCGGCACGGCGCCAAGCTCTTATGGTGCTACGCCGAGGCTACCGTGCCCAAGATAACGCTGATTACGCGCAAGGCTTACGGCGGGGCGTACATCGCCATGTGCAG
>DAOVRI010000214.1 GCA_030628245.1 Dehalococcoidales bacterium | reverse complement strand
GTTCGACTTTCCGTTTTTCAGGGGTAAACCGACGGCTGCCAGGTATCAGATGGATGCCACCCCCGGCCGACATACGGCCGGTTTCGGACCCAGTCAGTTTCTGGACCATGTGGTTAACGCCGCCGGATTCTGCCTGCATAGTGATACCTTCGTGGCTGAGACAGGTAAGTATCTGGCGGAATTTCTCAGCGCCGTGACTGGCCGGGAACGTTCCGCGGACGACCTGCTCAAATACGGCGAGAGGATTGCCAACATGAGGCATGTCTTTACCCTGCGCGAAGGTATCAACCCTCGGAAGCTCAAGGTACATGGCCGGATAATCGGTCGTCCCCCTCATAAAGAGGGCCCGCTGGCCGGTGTGTCATCAGATATTGAGACCCAGATAGACGAGAACCTTGACGCCCTCGACTGGGACCGGGTAACCACGAAACCGAGTAAGAAAAAACTCCTGGAACTGGGCCTGGATGATGTAGCCGAGGAGCTATGGCCCCCGCAGGGTACTCCTTGATTTGGGTTTAGATAATATTCCTTACTTCTATGCGAGAAGGGAGAAAGCACTATGAACAGCCTTAAGGGTAAGGTCGCCATGGTTACCGGAGCCGCCAGCAAGAGGGGCATGGGCCATGCCGTTGCCGTGCGATTAGCCAGCGAAGGGGCTAACGTAATCGTTCTCGATAAGTACGCCGCGCCTAAAAGCATCTGGCCCGGAGACGAAGAGTGGGGCGGACTGGATACCGTCGTTGATGAAATCAAGGCTCAAGGCCGGGAAGCTCTGGCCGTGGTAGCGGATATCAGCAGCACCCGGGCGGTGGACGAAGCCGTGGCCAAAGCCCTGAAAAGGTTCGGGAAAATAGATATTCTGGTCCATTGCGGTGGTATTCGCGGCTCGATGACGACACCAATCATAGACCTTACCGAAGAAGAGTGGAAAGCCATCCTGGATGTCAATCTCACCGGCTCATTTCTCATCTCCAGGGCAGTAGCCAAGACGATGGTGCCGGACGGAGAAGGCAAAAAGATAGTTCTTATCGGCTCAATGGCGGCCTTGAAGGGGTACGCGGGAAGCGCCGGTTATTGCGCTTCGAAGCATGGTATCCTGGGACTGGGAAGAACCCTGGCCGCCGAGCTGGCGCAATACAAAATAAATGTCAATATCATCAATCCGGGCGGCTTTAACACCAACCTGAGAGACGCAGAAATCATCAAGAGCGCCAAAGCCCGGGGTATCAGTCTGGCTGAAGCCATAGAGCAGGAGTCCAAGAAAACGGGGCCTGGTCCCGGCATACCGCTGGGCCGGCTCGGCGAACCGGAAGAGGTCGCCGACCTGGTCTTTTTCCTGGTTTCCGAGCAGTCCAGGTACATCACGGGAGAGGCAATCCTCATCGGCGGCGGCATCACCTAGAATACCCCTTTAGAGAAAGGCTAAATATTAAAACATGGAACCTGAAATAAAGGACTACTGGCAATATCTATTTTCGCCTGAATCCATCGCCGTTATCGGGGCATCCAACACGCCGGGGTCATGGGGAAATAACGCTGTGAAGGGCCTCCTCGCCACGGGAGGCAGGCGTATTTATCCGGTTAACCCCAACGCTGATGAGATTCTCGGAGTCAAGGCTTACCATAGCGTGGTGGATATACCGGATACCGTCGATCTAGCGGTGATAGTTATCTCGGCCGAGCTGGTCCCCAGGGTATTACGCGAGTGTGTATCGAAAGCCGTCAAAGCCGCTGTTATTATTTCTGCCGGATTCGCCGAAACAGGTGAGCAGGGTCAGAAACTGGAAGCCGAGTTAGTCGAGATTGCCCGTCGAGGAGGCATACGCTTTATTGGACCTAATAGCATGGGGCATGCCGACACGCGGTCGCAGCTGTCGACCTTCGGGCAGGCATGGGAAATGCCCAGAGGGCCGGCAGCCGTCCTGGCCCAAAGCGGTAACATGTGCCTCAAGATAGTTCATAATTTAACGGCAGCCGGAGTCGCTTTCAGCAAGTATATCAGTACCGGCAATGAAGCCGACCTGCGTATGGAAGACTACCTGGAATGTCTGGCCGGAGACGATGACACCCGAGTAATCGCCGCCTATATTGAAGGCCTGCGGGACGGGAGACGTTTCTTACGGCTCGCCAGAGAAATCACGGCACACAAACCGATTGTCGCCGTTAAGGTCGGCGGAACTGAAGAGTCGGCCAGAGCCGTCATGTCCCACACCGGAGCGCTGGCCGGCGCCGACGAGGTCTACGCCGCTGCCTTCAGACAGGCAGGAGTGATTAGAGTAGATGATGATGACGAGCTCTGTGACGTGGTGTACGCGTTACTCAACTGCCCTTTGCCCCGGAATAACCGGGTCGGCATATTGAGCATCGGGGGCGGCCCGGGGGCGCTGACCGCCGAAGCGTGCGAGAAGGAGGACCTGGCATTAGGTAAACTCGAACCCTCGACGGTTAAGAAACTGGACCAATACCTGCCATCGCGATGGCCCCGCCGGAATCCCGTCGATATGGCCGGTCCCAGTACGGCTGAATTTTCGGTCATAGCCGACCTGCTCCTGGCGCTGCTCGAGGACGCCAACATAGACGCGGTCTTCCTGCTGGCCCCGATAGTAATGGACAGGACTCTCCTCACCAACCGCATGGGTCTTAAACCCGGGCAGATTAAGGCCTATCGAGCCAAGGAAGAGAAAAACCTGAAGCTAATCAGGGAGAAGTCGGAAAAATACGGGAAGCCGGTGATTTTATTGTGGCAATCGCGCGATACCAATCCCGACCCG
>DAOVRI010000174.1 GCA_030628245.1 Dehalococcoidales bacterium | reverse complement strand
TGCCCGCCACGTCCGTGAATCCTTATCTCTTTCACAGTTACATAATCCCCTCTTCATTCTTATTCAGCGCAGACACGCTCCGGTTGCGCTGTGAAACCACGATATTTATTAACACTATTCTTGAAGCTTTCCGTTTGCGGTGGTCTTGGCGAGCCGGGGCAACAGACTCTCCCTGATCGTCCTCATAATACCGACCAATACTTCAATCTGCTCTTTGTCGATACAGGACAAGGCCTCGCGGCTCAACTCCTGGGCGATTGGATTCAACTGATTGGCTTCCTGCCAGCCTTTGTCGGTAATGACGACTTTTACGGACCTGCGGTCATCAGGTGATGGTTCCCGGCGGACGACCCCCTGTCTTTCCATGATATTGATGGCCGCCGTAATGGAATTCTTTTCCCGGAAGACGCTCTCCGCGATTTCCGACGGCGTCATCTCACCGCCGTTCTTGAACAGCGTACTCATGATGTGAAATCTGATGAGGGTGGCGTCGTAACGCCTTAGCTCTACTTCAAGATACCGCTCCAGCACCTCGAAAGACATCAAAACGGATAATAAGGTACCCAGCGGGGTTTTATCGGTCCTCTTGCTTACTTCACTGATGGTCATGCTTTTTCCGAGCGGTGACTATAAAAATGTTGAATTAAGTTCTATACAGAATTATTCTACAACGATTCCAGGGCGTTGTCAACAAAATATCACAATCAATTTATCCTGATAGCGTTATTACCACGCGTATATAACGGTACGCCTTTGTTCCATATGGAACGAACGGCATTTGCCAATTCAGACTTTTTAGTATATCATATCTGGCTGATAGTGTCCTGTCTCTTTGACTCATAAGTGACAGATAGGAGAGGTGCGTTTCATGAATAGCGGCGAATACTGGAACCCCGTTCTGGAAACACTGCCCCGAGAAAAACTCCAGCAACTGCAATTCAAAAAATTTAAGGAGATATTTGACTGGGCCTATGAAAAATCCAGGTTTTACCACAAGCTCTACAGCGATGCCGGCATAGAGCCGGGCGATATCAGGACATTCGACGATATCAAAAGAGTCCCCAAGATGGAAAAGTCCATGATGAGGGACGTCCAGGGCCCGGGCAAGGAACCCTTCCCTTACGGCGATATCCTGTGCGTACCCCTGGAACAGGTGACGGACTACCGTCAGACCAGCGGCACGACGGGGCAACCCATTTACCAGGCCGATACCTGGCAGGACTGGGAATACAGTACCGAGTGTTATTCCTACGCACTGTTCGCCCAGGGCTACCGGTGCGGCGACCGGCTGTTCGTGCCTTTCGGTTATAATATCTTCATCGCTTTCTGGGCTTACCATTACGCCGGAGAGAAGCTCGGCTGCGAGGTGATTCCCGGTGGCGTCCTGAATACCGAGGCAAGGATATTAAAGATGCAGGAGCTGAAGGCCACGGCGATGGGGGCCACGCCGACCTACGTGCTGGGCATGGCGGAAACGGCCAGAAGGATGGGCATAGACCCGCCCAGGGACTTATTCATCAGGAAAATTACGGTCGCGGGTGAACCCGGAGGCAGCATCCCGGCCACCCGGAAGAGAATGGAGGAGGCCTGGGGGGCCAAGGTCTACGACCAGGTCGGCAGCACGGAAATCGGTCACTGGGGATGGGAATGCCAGCACCAGTCCGGCCTGCACGTTAACGAGGCTCTCTTCCTGGTGGAGATTGAAGACGTCGATACGGGCGAACCCATCACCGGACCCGGCAAGAGGGGCAAGATGGTGGTAACCTCTTTTAATCGCATGGCCCAACCCTGCATCAGGTTCGACGTCAAGGACTTAATCCAGTGGAACGCGCAACCCTGCGACTGCGGGCGGACTTTCCGGCTGCTGGAGGGCGGCCTCAAGGGACGCGCCGACGACATCACCAAGGTCAAGGGCGTGCTGCTATCCCCGACGGCCATCGAAGAGGTGGTCAGGGACATACCGCAGTTGAGCAACGAATACCAGGTGGTCGTCACCAAGAAGGGCGACATCGACGATATTACGCTGAAAGTTGAAATACTACCCGAATACAAGAACGACGAGGCCGCCATCAGGGCGGTGCTGACCGACCAGCTGAGGGTGAAGACCAATCTGGGCTATAACATAGAATTTCACGAATACGAGAGCCTGCCCCGGTCCCAGACCAAGAGCCGCCGCTTCCAGGACCAGCGGCCCAAACAGCATTAGGAGTAGGATAATGGCAAAGGAATACGATATCAAAGGAATGGTGGAGAAAATCAAGATCCTCCGGAAGGATGCCGAGGAGCTGAAAGAAATTTCCGGCGGGATTCAGGCCGTCGACCGCAATGCCGACCGCATCCTGGCGAACGTGAAGATGCTGGAAATAGACATCAGCGACGCCGCGGAGGTGCTGGGGGAATAAATATGAAGAAGGCGCATTCACGGGCTAAAAAGTCGGAAGGCTCCCGCCTGCCCCGGATGAAAGGGTTGTCCGAACCCCAACTGGCCCCACCTGAGAAATCAGCTTTTTATAGTAGTAAAGGAGGGGGAGATGAACCCGCTCTCATTAGACCTTTCTATATTCAATAAATTCGATTTCGAGAAACCCCCTGTAGGGGTTAAGTTCCTTTTCGAGAAACCTGAAGGAATCGAGAGGCTGGATAAAAATTTAGCTTTCTGTGCAATGCCCGGGGAAGCCCAGGAAAGAGGAACCCCTTTCTATACCGATATAAATAATCATGCTTGTCCACCGGGTACGTATACACTGGGGCACGATCTTCCCCCGGCCGTTGAAGGGGGCTATTTCGGTGTTGCGTTGCAGGCCTTTAAAGAACCCTATGCCAACCGAAGAATTTACGATATTCTACCCAGGCTGGATAAAGATACCATCAACTACATCGCTTTCTCGCCATTGGACAAGCTATCATATAATCCGGACCTTTTAATCATCCTTAATAACGACGTAAGCCAGACAGAAATCATAATGAGGGCAATGAGCTACACCACCGGGGAAATATTGACCAGCAAGATGACTAATGTTTTAGGTTGCGCCTGGGTCTATGCATACCCGTATAAAACCGGGAAAATTAATTATATAACCACTGGTCTCGGCTTCGGCATGAAAATACAGAAGGCTTTTCCGGAAGGCCGGCAGGTTATATCGATACCCTTCGCCTGGCTGCCTGCCATTACCCATAACCTGCAGGAGATGCCGTGGGTTCCGCCCTCTTACACGGATGAAGGTGAAGAAATCGATAAAAAGTTATTCGATGATTTTGGCATCCCTTTTCAATTCTGATAAACTGGGCAATCACAGAATTAACCCTTTTCTTCCCCCTACCCAATCTCGAATAATCTGACAGCATTCTCCGTGGTAACCTCGGCAATTTCAGCCTTGGCCACGCCTTTTAACGCTGCCGCACCTTTTAACGACCTCACAACATCCGCCGGACTCGACGTAAATTCGTTTTCACTGCCCCGCTGATATATGACGGGGCAATCCGTCTCCAGGAGCATTCTATCCAGGGGGATTTCCTTCACCGCGCGGCGGTGCTCCTCGTGGTATTCCACGGCGGGGGTTACGGAAATATAATAGCCCTGCGCCACGATATCGCGCAGCACGCTGGAAGTCCCCGTGTACCAGTGGAACACCGCCTTTTCCAGTCCCGCATCAAGAACGACATCCAGGGCGTCGCGCCAGGCGTACCGGGAATGGATAAGCGCCGGCTTATCATGCGTTTTAGCTACGCTAAGAATTTCCCCCAGCACCCGCTTTTGCAGGGCTTTATCCGCCACGGCCCTCACCCGTTTGTGATAGTCCAGCCCCACCTCGCCCATCGCCACCGCTTCGCCAATATGAGATTGAATAAATTCCAGATTCTTGTTGATATCCGCTTCCTTGATAAACCAGGGGTGCCAGCCCAGCGCCGGGTAGACGAATTTTTCGTAAAGACTGGCAAGCTGCAGCACTTTTCGA
>DAOVRI010000169.1 GCA_030628245.1 Dehalococcoidales bacterium | reverse complement strand
GGGGTAGGGGATGGGTTTCTGGCACTCATCACATTTTATTTCGCCTAAAGATATACAGCCGCGACGCATTTGTCATCTCCTCTATAAGTATTAACACGAATCCTTTTCTCTGTCCCAGACCTTGTCCAGCCTGAGCCAGGCTTGATACAGTTCCCTCCTCGGCAGTCCCGTTTCTCCGGCCACCGTGGCTACGGCCTCTTTAGCCGTGGTCCCCGCGAGGCACATCTGGTGTAGCTGCCTCTCGACGGCCTCCGTCACCTGTGGCCTGTCCTTCGTCCCCTTGCCTTCGATAACCAGCGTGAACTCACCCCTCGGCTCAGTGAAGTATTTTATCGCCTCGCTTAGCGTTCCCCGGAAGACCTCCTCGTGGAGCTTGGTGAGCTCCCGGCAGACGGCGATTCGCCGGTCGCCGAGGGTAGCCAGGATATCCTCCAGAGCCGCCGGGATTCGGTGCGGCGCTTCCAGGACAATGATAGTCCCCGGTTCACCGGCTACCGCTTCCAGGGCGCGGCGCCGGGCGCCGGATCTGTTCGGCAGAAAGCCGATATAGAGAAACCTGTCCGTGGGCAGTCCGGAGACAGCCAGCGCCGTAGTGACCGCCGAAGGCCCGGGTACGGGGACAACCGGAATATTATGCCGACCGGCGGCCACAATCAGCTCGTAGCCGGGGTCGGAGATGCCCGGCATACCCGCCTCGGAGACCAGCGCTACGTCACCTTCTTTCAGGCAGTCCAGAATACGGTTCAGCTTGGTCAGCTTGTTGTGCTCGTAATAGCTGGTCATGGGCGTCTTGATGTCGTAGGTGGTGAGAAGGCGCCTGGTCTTGCGGGTATCTTCGGCGGCGATGAGCTTAACCTCACGGAGCACGCGAAGGGCCCGCAGCGAAATATCCTCCAGGTTTCCGATAGGGGTGGCTACAACGTAAAGAGTCGGCATTTTTATGTTATCCTTAACCTGAACATTATAGAACGGTACGCCTCTGCCTGTCTAGCTTTGAGCTTGTGGGGCTATCTAACGGGCTAAATAACAAATGATACTGGGTGGCTTGGGTGGGAAAAGATATCTAGTCGAATTCGGTGTTAAAGAGCGCCAGGAATATTATTAACGCTATGCCTACTATAGTAAACACCCCGAAGGTGATATTCCCGAAAACCCATAGAGCGCTTCCGGAACCCAGATTGACGTTAGTATAGAAGAGGCCGATACCCCCGGCTATAAGGAATATCAGCGCCATTATCGTAAAAAAGACTAACATAGCAATACTTTTAAAAGTGTTTTTAGTGAACGAATTATATAGAGTGTACTACTAATTGTCAAATATTTGTCAAATCTTTAGAAATTTCAAAAAACAGCGCCAGCCTCAGTGATGCGTAAAATGCTGCTTGCATAATATTTTTATTTTTTGCTATAATATAGAGCACAGATGTGCAGCGAAAAGGCTACTTCTAAGTTTAAACAACTAAGGCGTTCCTACGGATTTGACGAAGTGGCCATCGTGCCCGGAGATGTCACCCTCAACCCTGACCAGACCAGCACTGATTTCCAAATTGGCGATTTTACTTTCACCATTCCCTTTGTAAACTCTGCCATGGACTCCGTGGTCGATGTTAACTTTGCTATTCAGTTGGGTAAGCTGGGCGGACTCGGTGTCCTTAATCTTGACGGCGTACAGGCACGCTACGAGAATCCCGGCGAGGTACTGGAAAAAATCGCCAGAGCCTCAGATGACGAAGTCACTGCATTGTTACAGAAAGTATATCAGGAACCGATAAAGGAGAAGCTGGTCGGCGACAGGGTGCGGGCGATAAAGAAGGCAGGGGTGACCTGCGCGATTTCCCTGATACCGGCCAGCACCAAGCGCCTGGCTCCGGTAGCGGAGGAAGCCGGAGCCGATATCCTGGTGGTGCAGTCCACGGTCACCAGTGCCCGGCATATCTCCAAAAGCTATCGCGGCCTGATATTTTCCGAGCTGTGCCAGCAAATCAAAATGCCGATTGTCGTCGGCAACTGCGTCAGCTACAACGCCTGCCTGGAGTTAATGAGGACAGGTATATCCGGGGTGCTGGTAGGTGTTGGCCCCGGTGCCGCCTGTACCAGTCGGGAAGTCCTTGGTCTCGGCGTTCCCCAGATAACGGCTACTATCGATTGCGCCGCCGCCAGGGATGAGTATCACCGTGAGACCGGTAAGTATATACCGATAATCACCGACGGCGGTTTCCATAAGGGCGGCGATGTCTGCAAGGCCTTTGCCGCCGGCGCCGACGCTGTGATGCTCGGTTCCAACTTTGCCCAGACTAAAGAGGCCCCCGGACGAGGCTATCACTGGGGTATGTCTCATCCCCACCCGGCTCTACCCCGCGGAACGCGGATAAAAGTAGGGACGACGACCACGCTGGAAAAACTGCTCTTCGGGCCCACCTCCCTCACCCACGGCACCGAAAATCTCGTGGGGGCGCTGCGCACGGCAATGGGCTTCTGCGGCGCCGCCACCATTCAGGAAATGCACCAGGCCGAAATGGTCATCGCCCCGGCTGTCGTTACCGAGGGCAAGTCCTGGCAGATGGTGCAGGGCGTCTAAAAACTACCTCCGCCAACTTACACAATCTCTTTTAGCTTAACCGGCTACTCGTATTCCTCTTCTTCTTCCTCTTCGTCCGGGGTTATCGCTTTAGACTCCCCACCGGCACGGGGTAGCAGGGCTTCCATTTTATCCCATTTTCGCTGAGAACGGGGCGGCAGCTTATCGATAGCCTGGCGCAGCTCCTTGAGTACTCCGGTACTTGAGGAATCGACTTCCACCACCGCGCCGTCAACGCCGGCTTCCCAGAGGGCTTTAAGCTCTTCCTCGCCAACGTCCGCCGGGATGGGGACTATCAGTGGTTTGGAGATTAGACGCGCCAGGTGCTGGAATATCATCAGCTGGTGCCATACCAGTGAGCCGCTGCCTTCGAAAGTATCGGTGACGAGTACCGCATCCACTGGCAGGTCGTTAACGGCCCTCAGCAGGCCGTCATCCATTGACGACTCCACCTGTAAAATCCTGCCGACCTTTTCTTCCCGGGGGGTGGTGGCAATTCGACCGGCGGCGGGAATTATCACGAAATCGCACCCGGCCTCAATAAGGGCCGCCGCTTGTTTATCGACGTTATCGTCCAGATATATTCCCCAGGGTATCTCCGGCAGCGATTTCACCATTGTCTGAATGGTTTCCGCCGTCAGGCGTGATTTGGCCGGACGAAGCAAAAGGGCGCTGGCGCCGTCGGTATAATCGGCCGGATTGTCGGTAGCTCCGATTTCCAGACTGGCAATGAGCAGGATTCGTGTCACTGATGCCGCCGGACGGGCCGTCCGGAAACCCATCGGCTGGGCAGCGGCCTGTGTCGCTCTACTGAATTCCTCTATAAGTCGGCTCATAGTCTCCTTTACTGGCAAACAAGAATATTATAAGCAAAACCGGCGACCGAATACAACATAGTACTTTTTAGTACTATTTTTAACGTTATTTTAATGCCGATTTTATGACCAATTAACATTTGTAGATTACGATAGAATCAGGGATAAAAAATATCGGTAGAGGAGGGTGGCCGTGATCAGGACAGTTATCAGGATAAACAATAACATGGTGATGGTCTTCGACGAAGAAGGCGAGCAAATCCCCTGGTACCAGGGCAACTATGACGATGTGAAAGAGAGAATACTGGCGGCCGCTCCGGCGAACTCGGTATTCAATCGCTGGTTCGGGAACTCCCTCGACCCCGAGGTTGTCGCCAGCGAGGCCTGGTAAAGGCAGGCGGTAGCCTGACCGGTACGGAAAGTGATGTCTGGAAACGCCATGCTGACCACAGGCGATGTCGCCTGTTTTTTCGATGTACACCCCGGCACGATAAGGCGCTGGTGTGAGCAGGGGAGAATAAAGGCCTATCGTACCGGCCCGCGGGGTGACCGGAGGTTCCGGCGGGAGGATGTGGTCGTTGCTTATATTGACAGGTCTATTCAGCAATATCTGAGATGCAAACTCGTCTAGTTTCAAGAAATCACCAATCTACTCGATACCCCGGTTCTATCATTCATTAATCCCCACCAGAGGTTCTATTTAATTTTCTATTTAACGCATATGTTCCTGCGGCATACCCCAAATGGCAAATAAGTGGTCATCCACAACACT
>DAOVRI010000044.1 GCA_030628245.1 Dehalococcoidales bacterium | reverse complement strand
TGTTTTACCCGCCAAAATATATCCACACTTCTCTCGGCACACATCTCTTGAAGGACCGGGAATAAGAGACGCCATGGATTGTATCTGCCGTTGGTGGTAGAATTCAATAGCTTTAAGCGGATTGAGCAGACTCTGAGTTCATCTATCTGGTAGTCGGGTGAAATTGACGGGAAGATATAATTAGAATAGGGGTTTGGGAATTTAATGAAAGTAGATAAATCTAAAGACGCTTCAAAGAAAATATTGTCTTTGGCAGGGATAAAGATTAATGGAAATAATTCCTGGGATATAAAAGTCCATAATGAGGGGTTTTATCCAAGAGTCTTAGCTCAGGGTTCACTTGGCCTTGGGGAGTCTTATATGGACGGGTGGTGGGATTGTGATAAGCTTGACGAATTCTTCTACCGGGTCCTCCGTTCTCAGATAGAGAGCAAAGTCAGGCATAGCCGGGCATTACTTTTTGAAATTCTACTGGCCAAGGTTTTTAATTTGCAGTCAAAGAAGCGGGCTTTTCAGATTGGAGAGAAGCATTATGACTTAGGCAACGAACTGTTCCAAAATATGCTTGACAAACGGATGGTTTATAGTTGTGCTTATTGGAAGGATTCTCATACGCTTGATGAAGCCCAGGAGAGCAAATTAGACTTAATTTGCCAAAAATTAGGATTGCAACCCGGAATGAAGGTACTTGATATTGGTTGTGGCTGGGGCAGTTTTGCCAGATATGCTGCTGAGAAATATGGAGTCGAAGTAACCGGGATTACCGTATCAAAAGAACAAGCGGAATTTGGAAAAAGATTATGCATGGAGCTCCCAGTTGAAATCAGATTACAAGATTATAGGGATGTCAACGATAAGTTTGACCATATAGTTTCTGTGGGCATGATTGAGCATGTTGGCTACAAAAATTACAGGGCGTATATGGAAGTTGTTCACCATTGCTTAAAGGATGATGGTTTATTTTTGTTGCATACTATCGGTGGAAACAAATCAGTAACCTCCGTAGATCCTTGGATAAACAGATATATTTTCCCCAACGGGATGCTGCCCTCAATTAAACAGCTAGGAAGCGCGATTGAAGGATTGTTTGTCATGGAAGACTGGCATAATTTCAGCGCTGATTATGATAAAACACTTATGGCATGGTATGGAAATCTTGAGAAACACTGGAACAAGATAAAGTCAAACTACGATGAAAGATTTCACAGAATGTGGAGGTATTATCTGCTATCGTGTGCAGGAGCATTCCGGGCAAGAGGGAATCAGTTATGGCAAATTGTTCTTTCCAAAAAGGGCGTTATCAGGGGCTATAAATCTATTCGCTGAAAACTAAAGAGAATTCCACCACTTGATTTTTGTTTTTATTGGCCATTGTCCTTGGTCATGTGATACCTCTTTTAACTCCGCCTAACGCAGGCTATACGCCCCGGTTTGCCTGGCTGAATGCTTCGGCCGTGGCGAAGCCCGGAGGCGCACAACAATAGTCCATAATGTGCAGCTAATTTTACATAATATTGTTGTTATCTTTAAAGAAAATGCCTGGATATACAGTAGGGGAATACGCGTCACTATGAATTCTGTTCAGCTATCACGAGCAATTTAACAAAAGGACAAATTGTTAAATTATGATTTTTGTTATATGATATCGACGGGGGACACATGGATAGGGCAGGGACTTACCTTATCCATGACAATAGAAGAAAATAACCGGTTTAAATCGGGTTTAAAAAACAGAAGGAGGTAGAGACAATGAGGCACTATCCAGAGGACCCCGAGGGGGTGCCTGCTTCGCTATCTCCTGGAGAGCTAGACAGGCTCGCGGACCTGGTTGTTGCGAAGCTGGCACAGAAAAATGATGGGTGCCTGCCTTCCAAGCAGGTTGTCGCGGGTTCGAGTCCCGTCTCCCGCTCCACGAAGCTGGGCGACTACCTGCCTAGGCAAAAAATAAAACAATGGGCCGACCGCAAAATTCACACTATGGATGGCCCAGAATTCGGGAAACAGATCAGCACTGGGGTATAAACAGGCAGAACTCCAACCGTGTCCCTTTTCCTTCCATCCGGCAGAACCGGGGCTCGTATTACAGTTTAGCCTTCCTTTTGTTAATTGCTTTTTTTACCTCAAAGCAGACCTCTAAGTCTGGGGTCAAGGGCATCTCTTAATCCATCGCCCACCAGGTTAAAGGCGAACACCACCAACATAATGGCAATCCCTGGCGCCAGGGACAACAATGGATATAATAGCAGGTACCTCCGGCCGTCGGCTACCATAGCACCCCATGCCGCATCGGGGGGTCTGATACCAAATCCCAGAAAGCTAAGACCGGCTTCGGCCAGAATAAGGGCTCCTAACTGTAGTGTAATCAACACTATCATTGGTGGTAAACCATTCGGCAGGATATGCCGGAGCATCGTCCGGATGTCACCGGCACCCATAGCCCGTTCTGCCAGAATATAGTCATTTTCCCTGAGGGTGAGAGTCAAGCCGTGCATAACTCGCGCATATCCCGGTAGTGTGGCTACACTCAGGGCTATGATTACATTGTGGATACCACTACCGAGTACAGCGGAGATAACCAGGGCAAGCAAAATCATCGGAAAGCCCATGAGCGCGTCCATAATCCTCATGATAATCATGTTGGTAACACCGCCGAAGTATCCAGCCACCAACCCTAGTGTGATGCCGATCACGCCCGCAAACAACACGGAACCAAAGCCCACCATCAATGCTGTCCTTGAGCCATATATAAGACGGCTCAGCGTATCTCTACCCTGGAGGTCTGTGCCCAGAAGGTGGTCCCAACTCGGTTGCTGCAAAGATTCTTTCATGCTTATCTGGTTCGGGTCGTAGGGTGCCAGTAACGGTGCAAAGATGGCAGTGATGACCAGCAATGCCAGTATGATAAGCCCGAACAACACTAGTTTTCGTTGAAAGAAGACTCTCTGAAAGCGCTTCCACTCACTGACACGCGGTAGAGCTTCATTAATGCTAGTTGTATTGACTTCCTTTTCCGTCAACAATTACACCTTTCTAACCGTATCGTATCCTGGGATCTAACCAGCCGTAAGATATATCAACAATCAGATTGACCAAAATGACTATAGTGGCGATTGTCAGGGTAGCTGATTGAACAACCTGGTAGTCCTGAGCGAAGACACTACCGACCAGCAACCTGCCCACGCCCGGAATAGCGAATACTTGCTCGATGAATACCTGGCCGCCAAACATCAAACCAAGCCCTATCCCCATCAGGGTTATCACCGGGATGAGACTATTTTTTAATATATGTTTTATAACAATGGCACGCTCTGTCAAACCCTTAGACCAGGCAGTACGAATATAGTCCTGGGTAATAACCTCGAGCACACTCGATCGCGTCTGACGCGCGATTACCGCCCAACCCATGAGAGATAGACAGATAACAGGCAAGAACGACTGATGGAGATTCTTCCAGAGGTCTTCCGTCGGTAATGTATATCCAGCGATAGGGAACCAATCAAGCCTCAGGCCGAAAAAATATATCATTAACAGGCCCAGCCAGAATACCGGAATGGATACACCGATATAAGACAAAACTGTAGCGAAAGTATCTATCCATTTGCCCCTTCTCAAGGCCACTACCATTCCCATCGTAATACCGAGGACATTGTATAATATGAAAGATTTAATACCCAGGTCGAGGGTGACGGGGAAGCGCTCCAGCAAGAGTTTCCCCACGTCTTCGTGGTAATAAATAGATTCCCCCATGTCCCCCCGTACAATGCCGGATACCCAGTTCCAATATTGGACCATCAGGGGTTTATCCAGGCCGTAACGAACATAAAGCTGATCGAGTTGTTCCTGGGATATTGAGCCCATCCCTGCCTGCTGCCCTAAAAATATCACCAGCGGGTCACCGGGTAGTAACTGCATAACAAAGAAGACAATGAGGGTAACGATGATAAGAACTATTATCGCCATGAATAACCGGCGGATAATGTATGTCGTCATTTTAGATAAAGGCCTCTATTAACATTATAGGATATAATAAATTCATAACCAAATCTTGGAGTATATATTAGGAAATATTCGTATAACGCTGTTGATGTTACTGGAGACCCACCGAACATACACTTCAATACATGACCGGGTGGCTCGCTTTCTTGAGAAGGGATTGAGCCACCCGGTATTCAGATTAAACTAGCAATGTGATGTGTGCCTCAATGAGGATCCGTCCAGACGTTTTCCCAATCTACCCTGATAAAGCCATGACGGTAGATTTCGTGGTGAACGTAATCTTGACATACAGTGGCAGCGGGGGTCCACCAGAGGGGACAGACCCTGGATTCTTCATACAGATAGCGGCAGAGATCCTCGGTCATCTTCTCCTGGTCTGCCGGGTCAACTATCAGTACTGCCTCTTTGTCCATCGCAATCTGTTCTGCTGGCCTCTCGAAGCTGGCCAGGTTCGACTTCGGGTCAGAGCTGAACCAGGACATGTAGGTGGCCAGGTAATTAACGTCCATGCCATAGAACATCAATGCCAGGTCCTCCCATCCGGCCCCGAATACGCTGCCGAAAAACCTGCCGGGGTCAGCTAAATCCAGTTCAACCTCAAAGCCAGCAGCGTCAAGATAACCCTTAACGGCTTCACTGGCATCGATCCAGGAGGGGACAGACTGGACAAGCAGTGTGACCGGGCAGCCGTCCTCATAGCCGGCCAGAGCCAGTAGCTCCCTGGCTTTCTCCGAATTATACTCGCGGATGGGTAAATCAGGTATATAACCCCACTCCGTTGAGGGCGCTATTTGTTCACTTGGCACATAAAAACCAAGCCCGAGAGCCTGGGCCATTGGCGCCTTGTCGAGAGCGTATTCCAGCGCCTCTCGTACCCTGTTATCTTGCCATTTCGAGTCAGGGTCTATCGTGTTACCCCACAACGCCATGGGTAAGCCCGGCCAGTAGGTTGTAACGACATAGCCCTTGGGTTCCAGCTCAGCCCAGTCCTGAGCCGAGTTGCCCTGGTACCACAAATCAACATCGCCCGCCTGGAGCAGGGCCGAAGCAGTCGTCGCCTCGGTTATAATGGTAAACTCCAAGCCATCGAGGTAGGGTTTGCCCTCCTGCCAGTAGTCATCGAATTTTTCCCAGGAGATGCTGACATCGCGCTTGTATTCTTTGAGTTTGAACGGGCCTGTCCCGACGACGTGGCCAACAGCCCACTCGATGCCTGTCTCCAGGTCTCCGCCGGCAGCTGTCTCAAAGGCCTCCATTGACCAGATAGCCGTCCAACCCCAGTTGAACTCGTACTGGTTACTGTACTCGGTGAAATTGATTACCACGGTGTAATCATCCGGAGTTTCGATACTGACAACCTTATCGGCATCCTGCAGCCAGCCACCATCTATTTGCTGCTGGAAGTTCCACTTAATAACCTCAGCATCCATTACCGAGCCGTCGTGGAACTTGACACCCTGCCTCAGGTTAAACGTGAAGGTCTTGGCTACCGGGTCAATATCGTATGATTCACAAAGAAAAGGTATCCAGCCCCTGTTACCAGCTTCATCGACGTAGGGTTCTACCAGATATTCCACGGCGGGCATCATATAGGTGTGATCGCCAGGGCCCATCCGGCCCCGGTAGCTCATCATCAAGGGGCCGCCGGTTATGATACCCCTCAAGATGCCTCCATATACAGGACCAGATGGCTCGGGCGCTGGCTCGGGTTTAGGTTCAGGTGCGGGCGTGGGTGCGGGTGCGGGTGCGGGTGTGGGTGCGGGTGTGGGTTCTTCCGGTTCGGCACAGCTACCAAGTACCAGAGTGCCAATTACTAGGACTGACAGAATAACTAAGAACCATTTTTTCACTTTGTCTTTTCCTCCCGTATAATAATAGTTTATCTTTCACGTCATTGGTCATGTCATTTTTCACCTCCTATATCACAATCTCCTTATCAAAATCGCTGCCATTTTAATTCACTCATTCCAGATTGTAAAGCCCTTAGCGCCAATTGTCAAATATTTATGCCTGAAAGAGAGCTGGTTCAATGCCTGTTTCCAAAGAAGCATATGGCAGAAGGCTGGTGTAGCGGAGTGAACCCCTGAGACTGGACACAATAGATTAGGAAGATTAGAAAGGTCTGGCAGGGTTAGAGTATAATCGAAAGGAGAAAGGACCAGAGTAACTCGCACAATCTTCTGTAAACCAAAGCCCTGAGGCGACCCAGGCCATATCAACCGCGCCAGCGGCTACGGTGTCGTACAACTCCGGGCCTTTGGCAAGAGCACCACCCGGATAGATGGTTATCTTGATTCTGCCCTCGGTTGCCTCCTCCACCTCTTTAGTCCAGGCCTCGATTAACCGGGTGCACGTGATGTTTCGTTGACCAGCCATGGGCAAACTTGAGCTCAATGGGAGCTGGTGCTGGGGTGGGTTCTGGGGCGGGAGTTGATGCGGGTTCGAGTCCCGTCCACCGCTCCACCCACTAAAGAATTACCAGGGTTGCTCTCTTTCTTTCAGGGTCGCAATAAGGTCGTCAATACTTATGGCGGCCAGGGTCAGCGTCTGGGTGGTGCCCTTGGCGCTCAAACGGATAGCCAGTTTGGCCACGGCCTCGTTGCTGGGGGCTTCGACGATATTAACGAAATCATACTGGCCGAGAAGCGCGTAATTGGTCAGCATCTTCACCCCCATAAACTCCACTTCCTTATTTATCTCCTTGAGAATCTCGGGGTCATCCTGAAGGGCCTTCCTCCCCGCGTCGGTAAGAGTCGTCAGCATAAGATAGACGGACATCACTACCTCCTTTCGGCATAGTATCTGGCTCTTATTATGAAGCCATAGCTACCCCATTTGTCAACATGAATAATCAGTTATGCTATAATGTAACGAAATTACCATCGGAAGGGAAGGGGGGCAGGATGCCAGCAACGGAAAACGAGTCGTCGGATTATGTGGCGGAGCTGAAAGCCGGAGAAGCCGGGGAACCCATCGCCTCATTTCTCAAGATGCGGCTGGTGGAGTTATCCCCGGGCTACTCCAAGGTGACCATGAAGCTCACGCCCGACCATACGAACTTCAACGGCATGGTCTTCGGGGGAATCGTAATGTCCATCGCCGACCAGGCCTTCGCCTACGCTACGAACTCGCTGGTAAGTCCCAGCATCGCCACCCAGTTCAACATCCACCTGATTGCCGGAGCCGGCCCGGGCGACGAACTGATAGCCGAATGCCGGGTAATCAAGAGCGGACGGCGTATCGGCGTATCCGAGATGACGGTGACCAACCAGGAAGGAAAGCTGATTGCCAAGGCCACCGGCACCACCGTTACCACGGGGTAAGCATGGAATAACCCGGTTCAGCTTCAATTGAATTGACAGAACGACTTCCCGTATGGTAAGCTATGCCGTTGTTAAATCTATATCGAAATAGTGCAGGAATTTCCACCATCAGCAGTGAACTGGAGAACCCGAAATTCATCTTTACCAGGCGCACAGGAGGTGCGCGTGGGAGGTTTGAAGATATACTGTTAGATTGGTAGACTATTGCTGTTTACAATCAAGGGGTTACAGATTACCTCCCGGGCGGGAGGTAATTCAATTTATGGAGGTAAAAAAACAGGCTTTCAAGCAACATGGAAAAAAGAGAGACCATTCCACAAATTATTAAAAGCAACCGCGACCGGTGGGGTCCCCGGACGGCCATGTCCATGAAGATGTTCGGCGTCTGGCACCGGTACAGCTGGCAGGACTACTACGAGAACATCAAACACTTCTCGCTCGGTATGATAAGCCTGGGGCTGGCACGCGGTGACGTGGTCTGCATCATCGGGGACAACGAGCCGCAGTGGTTCTGGGGCGAGTTCGCGGCTCAGGCGGCCGGAGGCATCGCCACGGGCATCTTCGTCGACTCTATTCCGTCAGAAGTAAAATACGTTGCCGAGCACTCCGACGCCAAATTCGCCATCGTCAACGACCAGGAGCAGACGGACAAGTTCCTGGAAATCAAGGACGAGCTGCCCCTGCTGAAAAAGGTCATCTACTGGGACCCGAAGGGACTGCGCAACTACGAAGACCCCATACTCATCAGCTTCGACGAGGTAATAGGACTGGGCAGGGAATATGAAAAATCGCACCCCGGCCTCTTCGAGCAGAACGTGGACGAAGGTAAAGGCGAGGATATCGCTTTCATCTACTACACATCGGGGACTACCGGCCTGCCCAAAGGGGCCACGCTTAACCACCGCGCCCTGATAACCACAGCCCAGGGATTTGTCGACCGCTACCCGCTGGATGAGAACGACGACCTGATTTCCAATTTCCCAGCGGCCTGGGTCGGCGACAGTTTCTTCGCGACCATCCCGCACTTACTGACGGGGGCCAAGCTCAACTTCCCCGAGGAGCCGGAAACTATCGCCGAAGACACCCGGGAAATCGGCCCGAACTTCGTTATCTACGGCCCGCGGCAGTGGGAGGGGCTGGTCAGCGAAATCCAGGTAAAGATGGTGGACGCCAATCCCCTGAAGCGTTTCACCTATAACCTGTTCCTGCCGGTAGGGCATAAAATCGCCGATATCAAGTTCGAGGGCAAAACGCCGAACCTGTTCTGGCGTATTCTCCACAGTATCGCCTATCTAGCATTATTTCGGCCACTCAAGGACAGGCTGGGACTGAGCAAAGTCAGGTTCGCCGTAACGGGAAGCTCGGTGCTCAGTCTGGATACCTTCCGCCTCATCCATGCCATCGGCGTCGAGCTCAGGCAGTGCTACGCCAGCACCGAAGCCGGCTTAATATCATCTCATGGGAAAGGGGAAATCAAGTTTGAGAGCGTCGGGCGGCCGTCACTCGGTACTTCACTCCGGATAACCAACGAGGGTGAACTCCTGGTCACCAGCGACTGCATGTTCACGGGTTACCACAAGAACCCGGAGAAAACGGCGGATACCCTCATAAATGGCTGGTGCCATACCGGCGATGCCGTCAATATCAACGAGCAGGGGCACCTGATATTCATGGACCGTCTGGAACACATGGGCCAGCTGAAGTCAGGCGCCAAATACGCCCCCCAGTATATCGAGGGCAGGCTCAGGTTCAGTCCGTACATCAAAGACGCTATGGTCATCGGAGGCAAGGATAAAGACTACGTCTCGGCTATCGTAAATATGGACTTTGCCATGGTGGGTAAATGGGCAGAACGCCACCGCATTCCTTACACTACCTTCGTCGACCTCTCCCAGAAAAAAGAGGTGGCTGACCTGGTGCGGCAGGACCTGGAACGGGTCAACGGCTATCTGCCGGAGCAGTCCCGCGTGCAGAAGTTCGTGCTCCTGCACAAGGAGTTCGACCCGGATGAAGCCGAGCTCACGCGGACCCGGAAGCTGCGAAGAGAGTTCATGGAAGAACGGTATAAAGATTTAATTGGCGCTTTATACGGCAGCAAGGAAAAGGTGGACGTACAGGCAGCGGTGACCTATAGAGACGGGCGGAAAGGCCAGGTAACCACGAGTATTCAGGTAAGGAGTATCTAGGAAAGGGGCATACTGGTAAATGGCTGAGTTACTCCAGTTTGTTATCACCGGCATATCGGTGGGCATGGTCTATTCACTCATCGCGCTGGGATTCGTCCTGGTCTGGAAATCAAGCAGCGTGGCCAACCTGGCTCTGGGGCAGATAGTGCTGATTTCCTCGTGGTTCACCTACTCGATGTTGGCACAGGCCGAATTGCCTGTTTATATTGCGTTTCCGCTGGTCATTCTCTTCGCCCTGTTCCTGGGCTGGGTAATCGAAAGGTTCGCCCTGCGCCCGCTCATCGCCCAGCCTATTCTATCGCTTATCACGGTCACACTGGGGATAGGCTACTTCATTGAAGGGGTGATAACATTCATCTGGCCGTGGAGTGTCGACGCACTGCCCCGCCTTTTCCCCCGGGAAGTAATCCACATCGGCCCGGCGGTCATTTCCCAGGAATACGTATGGGTAATCGGCATCTGTCTGGTGGTATTCGTTCTGCTGACCGCGTTCTTCCGCTACCACAGGATGGGTATTGCCATGCGGGCTACCGCCGACGACCAGATGGCGGTCCAGGCCTGCGGCATCCCGGTGACCAGGGTCTTCTCCACGTCATGGATGTTTGCCTGCTGCGTAGCGGCTATCGGCGGTATATTAATATCCAGCATCGGCGGCATCACCCACGGACTGGTCGAGACCGGGCTGAAAGCCTTCTCCGTGGTAATACTCGGCGGCCTAGACTCCTTCGCCGGAGCCATCATCGCCGGCCCCATCATCGGGCTCTGTGAAAGCCTCGGCGGCGGTTATCTTACGCCGTATATCTGGGCCGGGGTCAAGGATATCATACCCTTCGTTATTATCATTATCGTCATGTGCATCAAGCCTTACGGACTATTCGGAGAGGAGCGCATCGAGAGGATATAAATGAGTTTACCGTGCGGGACCCGCAATTATAACTACGCCGAAGACATGGCCATAGTACGCACCAAGACCCACTGGGTGCTGCTCATCGGCTTTCTCGTTATTCTCTTCACGGCCCCGCTATACTTCGGCAATTACTGGCTGGGAGTATTCAATCTGATTGGTATTACCCTCATCGCGGCTATCGGACTGAATATACTGGTCGGTTACTGCGGGCAGCTGTCCATCGGACATGCCGGATTCATCGCCGTGGGGGCCTATACCGCCGCCATACTGACCAATCGGCTGGAGATGCCTTTCCTGGTCGGACTCATCGGCGCCGGGGTTGTTTCCGGACTCATCGGTATTATCTTCGGTTTGCCTTCGGTACGCGTCAAGGGCTTCTACCTGGCTATTACCACCATCGCCGCCCAGTTCATCATTATCTGGGTCATCAATCACTGGAGCTTGACCGGCGGATTCGTCGGCATCAAGGTGCCCTATGCCTCTATAGGCGGCCTGGTCTTCAGCAGCGAGTCGAGCCAGTTTTATCTCATCATTACCATCGCCGCCCTGTGTGTTTTCTTTGCCAAGAACCTCACCAGGACGAAGGTGGGCAGGGCATTTATCGCCATCCGCGATAACGACCTTGCCGCCGAGGTCATGGGCGTCAACCTCCTTTATTACAAATTGCTGGCCTTCTTCATCGGCTGCTTCTTCGCCGGTATTGCCGGCGCTCTTTATGCCCACTGGGTTTTCTTCCTCAACGCCGAGCATTTCAGCTTTACGGAGTCGATTCTTTACGTTGGCATGATTATCATCGGCGGACTGGGCACTTCCATAGGCCCCATTTTCGGGGTTGTGTTTATCAGGATTCTGCAGCAGGTGCTGACTATAGAGCTGGTCCCCTTTTTAGAGAGCACGTTTACCATGTTACCTGCCGGCTTTGCCACCGGC
>DAOVRI010000104.1 GCA_030628245.1 Dehalococcoidales bacterium | reverse complement strand
CATGAAGAACCGACGCCAGGTCCGCCTTCCCGTTGCCGCCATTGAGTTCAATATAGAGGTGAAGGGTCGGCTTGCCCTCCCGGGTCTCTTTTCGGATTATCCAGTCCTCATAATTTACGCCAGCGTTGGCAACTGCCTGCATAACCGTTTTTTCACTCACCCTGGTGAAACCGGCAATATCAATCAGGTCGTCCGCCCTGGCCTCGAAGACCATCTGGGGCAGCTGAATCCCCGCTTCTTCATCCTCTAAAGCCGTGATGCGGACGAGGTGACCCAGCCGGTACCGGATGAAGGGCATCCCGTAGAAGCTGGTAATGACCAGTTCGTACCGCTCGCCGGACTTAACATCGGGAAGAAGAACGGTACGCGGTTCGTAAAAAACGTCGTACCGGCTTTTCAGCCACTCGGTCTCCGGGATGAACTCGAAGAAGTTGGAGTGCGGAATGAATGTCATGCCGCGCCGGGTCCAGCTCTGTACGGCGATGATGCCAGCCTCCGTGCAGGCGTGAAACTCGTAAGGGTAGGCACCCCAGTATTTGTATACCAGGTCGCGGTAGACGCTGGTATCGATTCCCCAGCCGATGAGGGCTTTCACTGGCCACAGGTCTTTGGGTAATACGCTCCTGTTCTCAAGCCTGCTCCGCAGGAACGCCCGTAAAACTCTCATGAGTTCGCCGGGATGCATAAGATGCTTGGACACCTTGCTCTTCCGGGACATCTGGTTAAACTCATTGCCTGTCTTCACCAGGACGCTGGTCATGGCTACCATGATATCCACGCCGGTTCTTAAAGACATCTCGAAACCCCTGGTTATCTTCTCCCGGAAATCCATGCCGTCATGTATATCCGGCGACATTACCGGTCGGAGATTGAACAACTTGCTCGCCCCGGAAGCCAGTATACCGGAGAGATAAGGGGCGGGAGCCACGTTATACAGGACGCGGTCACCCTCCACGAGGGAACTCCGACCTCTTTGTCGGGAGCAGGCAAGAATGAACGCCGACATTAAATTATCGAGTGACCGATGGTACGCTTCAAGCGTGTAGGGAACCCGGCGGCAACCACCCACCACCCCGGACGTGCTTGCCCAGACATGGGGCTCTTCGGGCAGAGACGGCACGTCGCCGGGGTCCAGCTCGGGAAGGTAGTCTTCATAGGTGGTCAAAGGCACCATTTGGCGATACTCCTCAACGCTTGCAGGAGTTCTGTTGCCTATCAACCTTTTCCCCAGAGGACAGCGGGCAACCTTCTCCAGCTGCTGCAGCAAGAGCGACTCCTGAATGGACATGAATTGCGGCAGGTCGAGGTCGAGGAACCCGCAGTATTTAAGCCACACCCTGTCGTTCTCCGCCTTCACCACGGGGTATTTGATATTCTGCGCGGGGCTACCTTTCTTAAGGAAGATATTCACATCAAGCTGCTGTCCGGTCATTTTCAGCCCCCTTTGTTTCGCCAATCCAAGTTTAAGGAGGCCATGTCAATACGAAATCACAATTCGGCCCTGAACATTATCAAAATCATCACAAGAGTAGAGCCGGGACAAAAACGAAATTTCCCACTTTATCAGGATGCGCCCTCGGTCATACCGGGTCTCGCCACAATCAATAATAAATACAGGCAGCCGCACCGCTTTAATCAAGATATATCCCAACATGACGCAAATTTGCGTAATTCTCACGGAGCCGGAACCAGCCATTCTGACTTGACAAGAAGAAGCCCGCTATTGTAGCTTTTAGGAGTATTGCGTAAAATATCGCGTTTTTGTAATTCACATCCAATCCGATTCGGTCATCGCGCCTATAAAAAACTGCAACTGCGTATTATAATTGCAAACGAATTCGTGGAAGGAGAGTGACTGAAATGTCTGACGGAAAAGGCAATAAAGTTGATGTCAAGCCAGATAAAACGGTAATTAAAGCCCTGGCTCTCGGCGGCCTGCTCGGGGGCGGGGGCGAATGTGCCGTTGACGTTAAAGACGGTAAAGTGATCAGGATACGGCCGTTTCACTACGACTGGAAGTACGACCGCGAATCTTTCCGACCCTGGAAAATTACGCGGAACGGCAAGGACTATAAACCGCTTTTCAAGTCGGTGCCTTCACCGTTCTCTCTGGCCTATAAGAAGAGGACTTTTTCACCCAACCGTATTAAATACCCCCTGAAGAGGGTCGACTGGGACCCCAACGGCGAGAGGAACCCGCAGAACCGGGGCAAGAGCAAGTACCAGAGAATTTCCTGGGAAGAGGCCTCCGACCTGCTGGCCAACGAGGTCAAGAGGATACATAAAGAATACGGCCCCCTGGCCATACTGGTACAGGGCGACGGACACGGCGAGTGCAAGACTATCAATACCCCGCACGGCCACTCCGGAAGGCTCTTCGACATGATGGGGGGCTTCACCCAGCAGGTGCGGAACCCGGACAGCTGGGAAGGCTGGTACTGGGGCTCCAAGCACGTCTGGGGACAGGGTATCCAGGGAATGATGGACCCGGCCAATAATATCATCAAGGACATGAGCGAAAACTGCGATATGGTCCTGTTCTGGGGCGGCGACCCCGAGACAACGCCCTGGGGGTTTACCGGCCAGTGCGCCACGCGCCTCTGCTACTTCTGGACGGAAGTCGGCATCAAGCAGGTATATATTTGTCCCGACCTCAACTACGGCGCCGCCGTCCACGGCGATAAATGGATTCCGGTCCTCCCCAACACCGATGCCGCCCTGCAGCTGGCTATCATCTACATGTGGGTGACCGAAGGAACTTACAAGAAAGATTATGTCAAGACTCACACCGTCGGCATGGACAAGGTCGAGGCCTACGTCCTCGGCAAGGAAGACGGCATACCCAAGAACCCCGCGTGGGCTTCCAGGAAATGCGGCGTGCCGGAGTGGACGATTAAGGCACTGGCCAGGGAGTGGGCTAAAAAGATTACATCCATCGCCCACTATTTCGGTGGCTCTTTCGTCCGCGGCCCATTCTCGCATGAGCCCGGCCGTCTGGAATGTATCCTGCTCGGCATGCAGGGACTCGGCGGTCCCGGCGTCCACCAGAGCCAGATAACCTACACCGGCATGCCCCGCGCCGAAGGCCTGCGGAGCACCCGGTTCTTCAACCCCGAACTCAGCGAGCGCATCACCAAGCCCATCGCCACGACCATCCGGGCCTGGGGCAAGCAGCTTATCCCCAAGACTTACATTCAGCAGGCGATTGAAGACCCGCCTCTGAGCTATTACGGCAGCGGCGCCATCGAGTGTCCGACGGAAGACCAGTTCGTCAAATACCAGTATCCGCTGCCCAAAGAAGAGGGCGGCTGTGAAATACACATGATATGGACGGATACCCCCTGCCGTGTCACCTGCTGGAACCACGGTAACTGGACGATAGATGCCTTCCGGAATACCAAGATAGAATGTATCGTCGCGCAGCACCCCTGGCTGGAGAATGACTGCCTGCTCGCCGATGTCGTCCTGCCCTCCAACACCACGCTGGAGGTTGAAGATATCGTAACCAACGTCAGGCAGGGCGTTAATTTCCACAGTATAGCTATCATGGAGCAGGCATGCCAGCCTGTCGGCGAATCCATGAGCGATTACGAGGTAGTCAATGAAATAGCCAAGAAACTCGGCTACGAAGACCAGTTTACCGAGAATGGCAAAACTACCCGTGACCTGCAAAAACAGGTCTTCGACGACATGGAAATCGATTACCTCTGCAAGTGGGAAGAATTCATGGACAAGAAGTATTTCGTCTTCCCGGTGGCCAAGGACTGGGAGCAGGATTCGCCCGGATTCAGGAAATTCTACGACGACCCGGAGAAAAACCCCCTGCCCACGCCGACCGGCAAGCTGGAGTTCTACTCGGCCGCTTTAGCCGAACACTTCCCGGATGACAAGGAAAGGCCGCCGATTCCGAAGTGGATTGAAAAGAGTGAGACCCATGACGAACGAATCTCCAGCGAAAGGGCCGCCATGTTCCCGCTGCTGCTCATGTCCAACCACGGCCGGTGGCGGTGTCACGCCCAAGGCGATGATATCACCTGGACGAGGGAAGCGCCCACCTGCAAGGTAACCGGAGCCGACGGCTATAAATACGAGCCCGCCTGGATTAATCCCGGTGATGCTGAGAAGAGAGGCATCAAAGACGGAGACATCGTCAAGGTGTTCAACGAGAGAGGCGTTGTCCTCTGCGGCGCCCGCGTCTGGGAAAGAATAATGCCCGGCGTCACCTACGTTGACCACGGCGCCCGTCATGACCCGCTTATTCGAGGAGTCGACCGCGGCGGCGCTATCAATACCATTGCTCCCTACGGCGTTGCCTCCAAGAACGCCTGCGGTCAGGCCACCAGCGGTTACCTGGTTGACGTGCAAAAGGCCACTGAGAAGGACTGGGAAGACTGGAGAAAGATAGACCCCGAAGCATTCGATAATGCTTTTAAGAGAGAATACGACCCGGCTGCCGGACTCCGGTTCAACGCCTGGGTTGAAGGAGGTATGGACTAATGAAGGTATTTGTTATAGACGTCGGAATCTGCAATGGCTGCTACAGCTGCCAGATTGCCTGCAAGGACGAGCATGTCGGCAACGACTGGACACCCTACGCCAAGCCCCAGCCGGATACCGGCCAGTTCTGGATGAAGGTGAATGAGTTCATCCGGGGGACCGTGCCCAAGGTAAAGATGCACTACGTCCCGGTTCTCTGCCAGCACTGCGACGAGGCGCCGTGCATACCGGCCTGCCCCATTGAGGGTGTCATCTACAAGCGGGACGACGGGCTGGTGATTATCGACCCGGATAAATGCACCGGCTGCCAGGCCTGTGTGGACGCCTGCCCTTACGACGCCATCTTCTTCAATGAAGACCTCAACATCGCTCAGAAGTGCACCGGCTGCGCCCACCTGCTCGACAGCGGCGAGTGGACGATACCCCGCTGCGTCGATGCCTGCCCCACCGAGGCTATCAAGTTCGGCGAAGAGTCTGAGTTTAAGGACCTGATTGCCAAGGCCGAGGTACTCAAGCCCGAGCTCGGCGCCAAACCGAGGGTATACTACCTGAATATCCCCAGGAAGTTCATCGCCGGCACCGTCTACGACCCAATTGAAAAAGAGGTCGTCATCGGCGCCGCCTGCACTTTAAGCAGCAACGGCACCAAGCTGACGGCCACCACGGACGGCTTCGGCGACTTCTGGTTCGAGGGGCTGAAAGACGGCGTCTATTCCCTGAAGATAGAGGCGAAAGGTTTCGCCGCCAAGACGTTCGATAAAATCAGCACGGAAAAAGACGCAAACCTGGGAGACATACCTCTTTCCAAGTAAACGTAGCGTATACCGGTTGAATAAAATTAGTTGTTTACAGAGAGGGAGTCCCGTACCAGGCGGACTCCCTCTTTTCATTTATCATCAAATGCCGAGTCCCCGGAGGTATTCACATGGTAAAACAGAATCATATAGTGATTATCGGTGGCACGGCCTGCGGCCCCAAGGCAGCCGCCAGAACAAGGCGCAGCGAATACTCGACGGGGCCGGCTTTAAAAATGTCAGGTTCATGGGCGGGAGCCTCAATGCCTGGCCCTATGATATATTGGAAGTAGTGCCGTAATACTCAGGAAACGCCTGAGTCATTTTAACGCACATTTATAATAGCGGAGGTGACCATGGATATAGGCTTTATAGGAATCGGGCAGATGGGGAAACACATGTCCCGCCGAATACTCGAAGCTGGATACAATCTTACCGTGCATGATTTGAAAAAAGAGGCAGCAGCTCCTCTACTGGAAAGAGGAGCCAGATGGGGCGACACGCCCGGAGATGTAGCCAGAGCATGCCGGGTAGTAATATCTTCCCTGCCTACTCCGCAGGATGTAGAGCAGGTGGTATACGGAACAAACGGTCTTAAGTCGGGATGGAAAGCCGGGGATATTTACATAGATATGAGCACCAACTCTCCCTCCACCATACGGCGAATAGCGGAAGATGCCAAAACCATGGAAGTGGCCGTACTGGACGCACCGGTAAGCGGCGGAACCAAAGCCGCCGAAACAGGCACCCTGGCTATCATGGTCGGGGGTGATTCAGCTTCCCTGGAAAGGGTAAGAAAGGTCCTGGAAACCATGGGACAAAGGATATTTCCGGTAGGTGATGCGGGCTGCGGGAACATCACCAAGCTCGTGAACAATATGATTTCTCTGGCCTGTAACTCAATAAGTGCCGAAGGCTTTGTACTTGGTGCCAAAGCCGGTATTAATCCGGGAGTGCTATTGGAAAT
>DAOVRI010000064.1 GCA_030628245.1 Dehalococcoidales bacterium | reverse complement strand
GCCCAGACGGGTGCCTTTTCTTTGATGAGGGCTTTGACGCCGATGTTCTGCCAGCCGATTGAGTTAAGCAGCCCGGAGGCAGTTTCGTAGAGGCGGGGTTGCGGATTACCTTCCCTCGGTTCGAGGGTGGTGCCTTTGCAGATGATAGCCCCCAGTCTTTGAATATCGAATACCTGGCTGTATTCCGTCCCGTAGCCGAAGGTGCCGGAGGCAGTCATTACCGGGTTGGACAGAAGCAGGCCGCGCTTATTCCCGGGGGCCAATTGGACTGATAGGTCTAGGGACACTTCACTTTCCTGCCTGGTTTAGCTTTCTGGCTGAAAGCTTACCAGACAGCGTGCCGTTATTGCAAGTTATTAATCAATATTTTGCGCCTGACGCATATCCCGGCACATCGCCCTGATGACAATAATGCCGAGAGTCACTACGGAGACGGCCGTCAACATGGCTGCGCCGAAGCCCAGACCATTCGTTACCATGATGCCAATCATGCAGACGGCCAGTCCCTGGAAAAGCAGCATCACCAATGCTATAAGCCACTTCATTCTCCGTCCCTCCTTTTCCACGGTGGGTTATGTAGCTATACTAACCTACCACCCGTCGTTCCCACGTTGCCACCGTGTCTCCCCTGATTTTTTGTGGGTGTTCTCTCCAATATTGGCCTTTGTAACCGATGTTACCTCTCAACGGTGTTCGTAGTGGCAACCGGCGCGGAATTGGGTGTGACCACCCAGTCGAACAAGGTATGTTCATGGTTGTATGCCCGGTTTGTGGAAGGTATCCTTGCGGGTAGAGGCATAAGGTATGACGGCAACGCTGACGTTAACACGAAAGTCGACACCTGGCTCTATGGCCAGGCGACTTCGTGTCTACTGTCATCTATCTCAGCGGGAACTGGCCGACCTGGCTAAAGTTCCCCGGCAGCATGTGGACCTGTTCGAGCATGATTTACCTTTGCCGCTGGATAGCAGACGCAGGATACTCAGGGAACTTTGGGCCAGAAAAGTCAAGAAGTGACGCGATGTACGTCACTTCTTGGTTCTAAGCTATAACCGGATTTTATTCGGGTATCTATTAATCTTCTGTTTTTCTTTCTGCTTACCGCTAATTATACCGACTAAACAAGTGCCCTTCTCTCCGTCCGCCCGTCTTAGTGCAGGTTCACGTACTGGTTCACTCTGCCCGGAATAGTTCGCTCAACAGGCAGTACGGGGCCGTCGGCTGGCTTGACCTCCAGGGCGAACCTATCGTAAGGTCCGATACTCACATTGCCGGAGGTCGGTACGAATACGGTGACCTGGAACAGTTCATTCGGGTCGAGAATGTTGTCGCTATTAATCGTGCTCAGCTTCTCGATTGTCCAGTTTACCGATGGAAGCAGGTTGTCGGCATCGCTGTAGGAGATAACCAGCGGGCTTATATTCTCCGATGACGGGTTGAAATCAACCGGGCTGCCGGCGGAGGGAATACCTACGCAGAAGTAAATCTCCGTTACTTCGCTGCTTTCCATCTTGACGATTACATTGCCCCTGATTTCTACCGTAGCCATGGTCGACTGCAAGCCGGCATTAACGGCTTCTTTCGCCTTCTGCGAGGAGAATAAGCCGGCGGAAAGTACCACGTAAGCGAACACCGAGGCCACGATAACAAAAGCGATGAGGATAATCGCCGTTTCCAGGCCAGTAATACCTTCCTGTTTCTCACGTATTCTCTTTAGTAACCTCTTTATCATAATGACCTCCCCTTTTAACTAAAAAGTAATGACGCTGTTTATCAGCGTTTCTCGACTTATTATTTTTCTGTAAGTTATTATTTGCCCGTAGCTGTTTCCACGTAACGTACTCAGGATAGCAATAATGTGGTAACTAAAACATAAATATCCCCCGCTCTCATATAAATATTTCGTTACAGTTTTTGCCTTTTAAATTTAGGGGATATCTATTACCACCCGGGCCGCCCGGTATCATCTACGGCTTATCCCTGAGAGTCTATCCCCCCACCCAAATACCTGTCATTGCGAGGAGCGCAGCGAGGTAGTTAATCTTGCAGGTCGGAGAGGGGGTTCATCTTGAAGGTTCACCCTGAAGGGACCAAGGGGGTGAGGCTAAGCGAGGTTTCTAAAGGCTAGCTATGCAGATAGCTGATGGCGGAACAGGGGAATTGCCCGGCTGAACGGTCTGCACCGGGTTTGTCTTCCGGGTTCAGGCAGCACTCGCAGCAGAGAGGGCGGGTCTGGCAGACCTCTTTAGCCAGGCGGACGAGCAGGGCGTGATATTCATTGTACAGCCTGGCGTCAACCGGCAGGTTCTCCATGAAGAATGTCTGGTAGGCGGAGTAGCTGTTACTCTCGGGTGCCAGTCGCGCGCGGCTGATGATGCGGCGCGTATAAGCATCAATGACGAAAACAGGCTTATTGCCGGCATAGAGTATGATGGAGTCGGCAGTTTCCTCGCCGATGCCGTAGATGCCGAGGAGCTGCCGTCGCAGGTGGTCGATATCATGGGCGAATAGCTTATCTAGGTCGTCGCCGTATTGCTCCCCGAGCCACTGGACGAAGGCCTTGAGCTTACGCGACTTGATGTTGTAGTAGCCGCAGGGATGGATAAGGCTGGCAAGTTCGGCGTCGGGTAGCCGCCGCAGCATTTCCGGGGATAGCTTACCGGCGGTTCTGAGATTGTCAATTGCCTTCTCCACGTTAGTCCAGGCGGCCGACTGGGTGAGTATGGCGCCGACGATTACCTCGAAGGGTTCCCGGGCCGGCCACCAGTGCTGCGGGCCGTATCGGTCCATGAGCCTCTGGTAGATACTCCGCAGAATCTCGCTTATCGTTTGACCATCCATGACGGTGCTCTGGCATCGTCCACCGAGTCATAGCCCGGGATATAAGGCTTGATATCCAGTACCGGTGACCCGTCGATGGCATCCAGCCCCTGGACTTTCAATATATTATCCCGGCGTTCCAACAGCCTGACGGTGCTTTTCCCAATCGGGTTGGGGCGGTCCGGGGAGCGGGTGGCGAAGACTCCCATCAGTTCAAGCTCGGGGTTGCCCCTGGGACGTACTTTTTTGGGTGCATTATGGGGTGACTTGTGTATCCAGTAGAGGACTATGATATGAGAGAACTCGTTCAGGTTATCCAGGGCTTCGGTAAGGCTGCTATCGATAATAATTTCAGAGACCACGTCCCTGGAGTGGCGCCTTATCCGCTCCTTTATCTCGCTCCGGACGGTGCCGATTGGTTTCAGGTTTATTTCCGGCAATTCACTGACCATGTCAAAACCACGATAGACTGTTTATCGTCTACGGACTGTCTAGGCGAGGGGCGTTAGTGTCAACAGTTTCTTGGCAATCCCGGGATACTTGGCAATAAACAGCAGCTGGTCCTCAATAAGAGGCTTCTGCGATTCTACATTGGCATATCTCACCAGCTCCAGAATCTCGCTGGCCTTCTCCCTATCCGGGAACTTGACCGGTACTTCCAGCTTGCTCATGACATGGCTGAAACCGGATATGCCGCCGTACTCACCCGTACAGATTTCCCGTCCCGTTTCCACGAACTCGGCCTCGCCTCTCCCCAGCTCTTCATAGTTATATAGTTCGTAGTTTTCCGGGTCCTTCAGGACGCCGTCGGCGTGTATTCCGGACTCGTGGGCGAAGGCGTTGGAGCCGACGCCGGGCTGGTTGATGGGTATGGGTACGTCGAAGGCATAGCTGGCGAACTTGGCTATTTTATATGCCTTGTTCAGGGCAATCGGCCCCGCCAGCTCATACCTCTGGGCGATATCCTTCGATTTCCTCGCGGCCAGGATTACGGCGATAAGGTCGGCGTTGCCGGATCTCTCCCCGATGCCGTTGATGGTGGTGTTAATGTAGGCGTCCTGCCCGCCGTCGATAACTCCCATCGCCCCGGCGATGGAGTTGGCTACCGCCATGCCCAGGTCGTTGTGACAGTGAAGCTCGATGGGCAGTCCGATTTTTTCCGCCATTGTCCTGCCGTTGTCGTAGATGGTGAAGGTGTTATCATACCCCAGCGTATCGCAGTACCTGATTCTGTCTGCACCGTGTTCCTTGGCGGCCAGCCCGAACTCGACGAGGTAATTGATATCAGTCCTTGAGGCATCTTCGGCGTTGGCCGCTATGGACTCGGCGCCGGCCGCGCGGGCGGCATCGACCGCCTCGGTCATGTCTTTGATAATGTCGTCCTTTGTCTTGCGGCCCTGGAACTTGCCGTTAATCATCTGGTCTGATGTGGATATGGAAAGGCTAAGGTGGTCGATATCCGGTACATTACGGAACGTGGTCTCTACATCGGCCGGGATGGCTCTTATCCATCCGCCGAGGCGGAGTGGTTTTATCACGCCTATCTCGGCCAGCTCCAGGTTAGCCTTCAGGTAGTTAATCTCGTGCCTGGTGGTAGGAAACCCGAACTCGGACTGAAAGATGCCCATCTCGTTCAGGTAGATATTTATCATGGTCTTTTCCAGCTTGGATAGACCGAGTCTGGCCGTCTGCACGCCGTCACGGTTGGTTACATCAATAAGATAAATCTTGGGCATTTATACCTCCTGCTATGTAGGGGATATAGCTATCCTGATATCCTACATGGCCCCACTGTATATTAGCATAGGGCTATGATGGTAGACAAATAAGTATCGGCAAAAATAAGGAAAATGTCAAGCCTCTTTTGACTCCTGTTTGACACTCGTGGGAGCGGGTGGTAGATTAGATGTGATAGCGTTTTTCCAGTGTAATCCTGAAATTTTTAATTGTCGGATGAATGTTGGTGTAGCTAAGGTAAGCCTCCGCCTGCCGGAAAACATGTCCCTTAAGGGTAAACGGCAGGTTCTTAAGTCTATCACGAGCCGGGTGCGCAATAAGTTCGATGTGGCCGTCGCCGAGGTTGGCGATAACGATGCCTGGCAGCTGGCGACCGTGGGGATTTGCTGTATCAGTAATAATAAGCGGCATACCAACCAGGTCCTTTCCCGGGTGGTCAACTTCATCGAAAGCGCCCGCTTCGAGGTGGAAATGCTCGACTATGAAATCGAGATTATAGACGTTTAGGGTAGAGAGCTGTCATGGAAATCCAGGCCTTCCTCAATCATCTCCGGTCCCAGAGCGCTTACGAAAATCAGATTGCCCACATCGAGCACATTCCTCCCCGCCAGGCCAGCTATGCCGGGCTTGACGAGCCTCTGGCCGGCGAGCTTCAGGACTGCCTCGATGAGCACGGTCTGTCGCCGCTCTATTCGCACCAGGCCGAGGCGGTGAATCACACCCGCCAGGGGAAGAACGTCATCATCGCCACCTCCAGCGCCAGCGGTAAGACCCTGTGCTATAACATCGCGGTGATGCAGTCGATTCTGACGGACCCCAGTACTCGCGCCATCTATCTGTTCCCGACCAAGGCCCTGGCCCAGGACCAACTGCGCAAGCTGCACGAGCTGTTCAGCCCTTCGATAGTACCTCCGGAGGCTCTGGCGACCTTCGACGGAGATACGCCGCGGTCGGAGCGGGCGGACGTCAGGAGGTACGGACGGGTAATATTGACCAATCCCGATATGCTGCACGTCGGCATCCTGCCCAATCACCAGTCGTGGGCAAGCCTGCTGCGTCGCCTGCGCTACGTGGTGGTTGACGAAGCCCATATCTACCGCGGTGTTTTCGGCTCCCACGTCGCCGGTGTGCTGCGCCGCCTGCGCCGCCTCTGCCAGCTTTACGGCTCGGAGCCGCAGTTTATCCTGTGCACGGCGACCATCGCCAACCCCGGCGAGCACGCCACGGGACTGACTGGCCTGCCCTGTGAGGTCGTCGATAACGATGGTTCTCCCCGAGGCTGGAAGGACTTTGTCTTCTGGAATCCGCCCTTGATGGATAAGAAGAAAACGGCCCGGCGCAGCGCCCACTGGGAAGCCACCAACCTGTTCACGGAACTGGTCAGCCAGGGCACCCGCACCCTGACGTTTACCCGCACACGCCGTCTCACCGAGCTTATTTATATCTACACGAAGCAGCGACTGCAGGAAGAGAGCTATGAGCTTTCGAAGTTGATTATGCCGTACCGCGGCGGCTACATGCCGGAAGACCGCCGCCGCATCGAGCGGGAGCTATTCGGCGGGGAGTTGCTGGGGGTGGTGGCCACCAATGCCCTGGAGCTGGGCATCGATAGCGGCGGACTGGAGGCGACCATACTGGACGGCTATCCAGGGAGCATCTCCAGCACCTGGCAGCAGGCGGGCCGGAGCGGGCGGAGTCAGGGCGAATCTCTGAGCTTCCTGGTGGCCTGGGATAATCCCCTCGACCAGTATTTTATGCGCCACCCCTCCGATTTTTTCCAGAAGGGCTTTGAGCATGTGCTGGTCAACCCGGATAACCCCTATATCCTGAAAGACCACCTGCTCTGCGCCGCCTGGGAACGCCCCCTCGATGCTGTTGACGAAGAAGTCTTCGGCGGCGATTTTATACAGGAAAGGGATGTTCTGGCTCAGGAAGGCCAGCTTCGTGAGCGGCGTGGGAAGTGGTACCTGGCGCCGAGCATTTCCTACCCGGCCCAGTCCATCAATATCCGCTCGTCCTCCGGTGAGAACTATGCCGTCGTGGACGTGTCCACCGGCTCGCTGATGGAAACGGTGGAGAGCAGTGTCGCCTTTTTCCAGGTGCACCCCGGCGCCGTTTACCTGCACCAGGGTGATTCTTACCTGATAACCCGGCTGGATTTAACCAACCACGTTGCTTATGCCGAGCCGACCCGCGTCAACTACTATACCGAGACTAAAGAAATCCATGACCTGCGTATCGAGAAGGTGAGGGAGAGCAAAGAGGCAGGGGCTGTAAAAGTGAGCGTCGGCGACGTTCAGGTAACTATCGACGTGGTGGGCTTTAAGAAGTACCGCCAGTTTTCCGAGGAGATGATAGGGGAAGAGCCTCTCGACCTCCCCACCATTACCTTCCCCACCGTCGCGTTATGGTTTGACGTGCCGTCCAGAGCCATATCCATCATAGCGGAAAAGGCGATGGACTTTGCCGGGGGACTCCATGCCGTCGAGCATGCTGCTATCGGTATCCTGCCGCTCTTTGCCCTGTGCGACCGCAATGACATTGGCGGGGTTTCCACCCCCCTCCACCCCGATACGGGCAGGGCGCAGATATTTATTTATGACGCCTATCCCGGCGGCATCGGCATCGCCGAGAAGGGTTTCGAAATGATAACGGAGCTCTGGGAGGCTACGCTCAATGTCATCGCCGAGTGCCCCTGCGAGGACGGCTGCCCCTCCTGCGTGCAGTCCCCCAAGTGTGGCAACAACAATAAGCCCCTTGATAAAGCGGCGGCAGGGGTGATACTGAGAGAGCTGGTGGGGGGTAGGGGCTGACCCCACCTCTTATGTCCTATCCGACTAACAGGACGTCGGGAAAGCCATATAATAGACTTCAGTGTATAATTTAATTGGCAAGTAATAAAAATAATTCAAAAAATACTTGACAGATAAATATATGACATATATAATATAGCATATGACATAGATATGTCATAAATGTATTAATCAGAGGTGGGTTATGAGCAAACAAATAACATTAGATGACGATGTATTCTTTGAACTAGTAAACAAGGCTATTGAGTTAAACATGTTTTTCTGTTCCGCAAATGATGTATTGAGAGTAATTTTAAATGTGAAAAAGAAAGAGACAGAAGTCAATAGTGATAATTATCCAAGCAGTAAGGTGCCTGAGATTCAGAGCTTACTGAATGGACTCAGAGATACAATATTCAGTATTTCTAAAAACGGGATGAAGTATCATAGTAAAAATAGGCGATGGGTAGCAGACCCCAATACCGTTACGATAACAGTGCAGGATGCTCGTTCACGTAACTTGAGAATTACTGTATATGGAAGACCTCACGAATTTAAGGACATATTTGGAGGCGTAAAGCCAGAACTTGAAATAACAGATGACATGGCGAGCTTTTCAAGATTTTTACTAGACAATGAAAAGCAGTTGCCATTTGCAATAAAAGTAATCCAGCATTCATACAACATTAAGAAAGAACGTGGGCGTTTATAAATTAGTTTATTTGTAAATTAGTTTAATATTTTAAGATTAAGTTGTGTATCTATTCCCACCCAGCCTGCCCGTCGTAGCTTTAGCGTAGACGGGCTGCCCAGTTACATCCTCTGCTTATCCCGTAAGTTTCCCCCTTTGTAAAAGGGGGATTAAGGGGGATTTTAATTCCCCACCCCCGGTGGGGAGTCTAAGAGGGGTGAAACCCCTCTTTCTTTTTCTCCCCCTCTCCTGCTGAAAGCCTTGCCAGGAGAGGGGGATACAGGGGGTGAGGTTAAAAATAAAACTTTCCAATCCTGCGCCAACTACTTTATACTATAAGCAGGAGGTACTCCCATTAACATCTTTAGTAAAGCCTTGAAGCGCACGCATGATACCTGGTTCGGTCAGGCCATGGGCCTGTTCGACCGTAAAACCATTGGCGATGATGTCTGGAACGAGCTTTACGAATTACTCATCTCGGCGGATGTCGGCGTCAGCACCACGGAAAAACTTATCGGCGAAGTAAAACAGCGCGCCGCCGAGGAAAAGCTTGACGGCTCACAGGTCAGTTCAGCCCTGAAAGAAGCAATGGTAAACATCCTGAGTATTCCTCCTCGTGAAAAAGGCGATAATATTACGACCCCTGAGGTTTATCTGGTCGTCGGCGTCAACGGCAGCGGCAAGACCACCTCCATCGCCAAGCTTGCCTTTAAGATGAAGAAAGAGGGTAAGAGTGTGCTTATAGCTGCCGCCGATACCTTCCGGGCGGCCGCCATCGACCAGCTCAAGAAACAGGGTGAAAGGGTGGGAGTGGATGTCGTCGCGCACCAGCCGGGGGCCGACCCCGGGGCGGTTGTCTATGACACTCTGCAGGCGGCGGAAAGTCGGCGGGTTGACACGGTGATTATCGACACGGCGGGCCGACTTCACACCAAGTACAATCTGATGGAGGAGCTTAAGAAGGTAAGGCGAGTGGCCGCCAAGGCTGATGCCACCGCCCCGCACGAGGTGATTCTGGTGC
>DAOVRI010000106.1 GCA_030628245.1 Dehalococcoidales bacterium | reverse complement strand
GGACTGATAAAAAAGGGTTTTGATACCTCGGGCGTACAGGATATGGTAACCTGGGAGGAATTTAAGGAAAAGGGGTATTACGTCGTCCCGACCAATCCCGACTGGAAGAAAAAAGATGTCGGTATGAGGAAGTTCTACGAAGACCCGGCAAATAATCCCCTGAGGACTCCCTCCGGCAAGCTGGAATATTATTCCCAGAGATTGGCAGAGCACTTCCCCGGCGATAACGAAAGACCGCCGGTCCCGCACTGGATTGAAAAGGGTAAGAGCCACGATGAAAGGCTTTCCGGCGAGAGGGCTAAAAAATACCCTCTGCTCATTGTTTCCAATCATCCGAGGTGGAGAGTGCATTCTCAGCACGATGATATGGAGTGGCTGAGAGAAATGGAAACGTGTAAAATCGTGGGTCCCGACGGATACGCGTACCAGACGATGTGGATTCACCCGTCAGAAGCCGCCAGGAGGGGTATCAAACACGGAGACGTTGTTAAAGTCTATAACGACAGGGGTGGTGTCCTCTGTGGCGCGTACGTCACGGAGAGGCTGATGCCCGGCACCGTCTACGTGGACCACGGGGCTAGGTACGACCCTATAGTACCCGGAGAGCTTGACCGGGGCGGGGCCATCAATACCATAACCCCACATAAGCCGGTATCCAAGAATGCCACCGGGATGGCTGTGTGCGGATTTCTGGTCGAGGTTGAGCGGGTCAATGTAGATGAACTGAGAAAGAAATACCCCGAAGTGTTTAACCGACCCTACAACCGGGCTTCCGGTTTATGCTACGAACGCATGTTATACCAAGGTGAATGATAGTTAGCTGAATCGGCCTGTCTGAGAGTCTGTAAATACGAAAGCCATAGCTTTCACGGACGTGTGGAGTTATGGCTTTCAATATTATCTATATTTCAAGTCTTACAGCATTACGGTGCCGCCATCCACGTAGATGACCTGTCCCGAGATGAAGTCCGAGTCTGCCGAGGCCAGGAACAGGGTAGCCCCCACCAGGTCTTCCGGCTCCTCGCGCCGGGGAATGGACTGCCCCGAGGTGGCGTTCTTGAATGATGTATCGGGGCCGGACATGTCCAGGCTGGCTTCGGTAGCGGTTAGTCCCGGGCCGATGGCGTTGACATTGATGTTTGAGGGACCCAGGGCGTGGGCCAGGGCGTGGGTCATCGTGTAAAGCGCCCCCTTACCGCAGGAATACGGCATAAAGAATGGCGCCCCGGGGACCCGGGCAACATTGGAGGCGATATTGATAATCTTGCCCTTTTTCTGCTCCACCATGAGGGGGACAACCGCCTTGCAGACCATCCAGGTCCCCTTGACATTTACCGAGAATATTCGGTCCCATTCCTCTTCCGTCCAGGTGTCCCAAGGTTTAGCCCTGATTCCGAACCAGATGGCGGCATTATTAACGAGGATATCCACTCTGCCATATTCTTCCATAACTTTATCAGCTATCTTCTGGGTGTCGCCGGCAACGGAGATATCTGCCTTCATGAAGGTCACTTCCCCGCCTTTATCTTTTATCTCCTTGGTCGTGGCTTCGGCCCTTTCCAGATTGGTAGTAGTCAGCAGCAGTTTGGCCCCTTCCTCGGCGAACCTCATGGCAAAAGCCTTCCCCAGGCCGCGGCTGGCTCCGGTTATGATAGCTACTTTGTCCTGTAAAACTGGCGACATGTCTACCTCCTTTATATTAATGATTCAGACCGCTCGGCTTATTATACAACTTTGTTCCGGCAATATTACACAGTATGCTCGGTTCTTGACAAAGGTAACTTTAACCGCCTAAAGTTTTCATAGCATGGGGGTACTAATCAAAGCTAGAAGAAGCGAGGTGAAGCATGGCCGGTCCGCTGGACGGAATCAGAATCCTTGACCTGACGCAGGTGTTATTCGGCCCTTTCGCTACGATGCTGCTCAGCGATTTAGGCGCCGAGGTGATAAAGATTGAGAGGCCGGAGGTCGGCGATATTGCCAGGGGCAACGGGCCCGTTGTCAGGGGGGTAAGCACTTACTTTCTCAGCCTTAACCGTGGTAAGAAAAGCGTAACGCTGAACCTGGCTACCGAGCCGGGAGTGGAAGTACTGCTGAAGCTGGTAAAAAGCGCTGATGTCCTGGTTGAGAATTTCAAGCCGGGAACGATGGAGAAGCTCGACCTCAGCTATGAAAAAGTCAGGGAATATAATCCCGGAATCGTTTACGTGGCCGGCTCCGGCTTCGGGCAATACGGCCCCTATGCCGGCAAGCCTGCTTTTGATGTCATTGTTCAGGCTATGGGAGGAATTTTGAGTATCACCGGTGAGGAGGGTGGTCCGCCGGTAAGGCCGGGCGTATCCTATGGCGACATTACCGCCGGCCTGTTTCTATGTGTTGCCACTCTGGCCGCCTTGCAGGAACGCCACGTGAGCGGCGAAGGACAGTTCGTGGATATCAGCATGCTGGACTGTCAGGTAACCGCTCAGGAGAACGCCTTTGTCCGCTATCTTAATACCGGCGAGATACCTCGCGCCCTCGGCACGAGACACCCGGTCATGACGCCGTTTCAGGCCTTTCAGACCAAAGACGGCTATATCGCCGTAGCGTTGAGGGGCGGCATCAAGGACCAGTGGCCGCTTTTCTGTGCCGCCATTGACCGTGTCGATATCATCGACGACCCGCGATTCGAAGACGGCTGGACGCGCACCCAGAACTACAGCGTGCTGGAGCCGATATTAACGGACGCTATGAAAACCAGGACCACTCAAGAGTGGGTTAAAGAGCTGGAACAGGCGGGAATACCCTGCGGCCCGGTAAATAACATCGAGCAGGCGGCCGGTGACCCCCAGATAAACGCGCGGGACATGTTTATTGAAGTTAAACACCCTGAAGCGGGCAAATTCAGGGTCGTCAATACGCCCTTTAAATTCTCCAGGACGCCCTATAAGGTGGAAAAAGCCTCTCCGGACCTGGGACAGCACACTCAGGATGTCCTGAGCCGGCTCCTGGGGATGACTCATCAAGAAATCGCTGCATTAAAAGGTCAGGGTGTAATTTAAGGCTGTCCTGAATCTGCCTCAGCCTGAAATAGTCTTGAGCAGTTTCTTTACGTCTTCCGCCAGTTTGTCCAGGTCTTGCTGATTCGGGCGCCCCCTGATATCCCCCAGTCTGCCTTTGGTGCTGTTCTCTTCGGAACCGTGGAATTCGCCAGCATAATACCATTCGCCGACTATGTTAAAACCCAGGTGCTCCAGGTATTGCCCGATGTATTTACCCACGGGTATAGCTTCGTTGACGCCGGTGTGCGGTCCGGAATACGTGGCAAAGACCACGCCATATTTACCGGGCACCTTCGGAGAAGACAACTTAACGGCGCCCTGTTCCCGGTAATAGTTCATTTTATCTTTGATATATTGTATAACGGGTGCGGGCGGTTGCCACATAAAAGATGGTGCCCCGATGAAAACCAGGTCGTAATCGTACAGGTCTTCATTTTGAGCTTCTTTAACAGGTTTCAATACCGAATCTACGCCGCTGTTTTTCAGCGTATTATCAATAGTCTCGGCTACCTTTTTAGTGTTTCCCGTACCTGACCAGTAAATGATGAGTGCCTTCATGGTTACCTCCTGTTATTAGTCTAGGGATTCTGGAACTCCCGGGCCATATCTTCCAGTATCTCCTTTTCCCACTGTAAAAATTTATCTCTACCGAGGGTGAATGCCTTGGGTTTCCATTCCATCTCCTTCAGGTTCTGCGTTATCGTCGGCAGCCAGTTATAGGGGATAGCTATCAGCACCCATCCCGGCGGGAATGCCTCTATGGATATCCCCCCGAAGCCCAATCCGGTGATAAAGTAGTTCACCTTGCCAGTGAGATAAGGATAAACGAAAAGCCAGGAACAGGCCAGTGACGTTGTTACTTTACTTTCGTACATGTCCCCGGTTGAGTAGGCCATCGACCGCAGCACGATTTCCGCCTGTGTGGCATCGGTCATAAGAATCAGCAGGTCCGGCTCGAAGGTTATTTTGTCCAGCGGGGCGAAAACGACATAGTTAACGGTGCCGCTATCCAGGTTGTAATTATGCCGGGTGATTTTTTTATTGGCACGGGCTTCCTGAAAGATTCCCAGTCTTACCCCCAGTTCTCCGCTTTTCGCAAAGGACGGGCCTTCGCCACTCATCATTCCCAGGGTTTGTTTCCCGAAGCAGATTTCATTCTCTTTGGTGAAATAGAAAGGGTCTTCTCTTCGCTGGGCTTCACCGAGCATTTCACAGAGAGCCAGTTTTTTATCCAGCTGCTCTATGCCTTCCGGTTTGCGGAACAGGTACTTGACGCCAACGGGCGGCTTTTCAAAATTGAATTCTTTAAAGATAGACAGGTCAGTTTGCAGCGGTCTCATATTGACCTCCTTTAATTACGTATTATGGCGAAGTCGGGTAAGGAGTAGTGACAACGCCGTCATTTATGAAATGCTTAACATCACAGGCCTTGAGCCGCCCGCTGGATTGTCTCGTTTAAAGATGGATGACCGTGGATAGTAGCCGCAATATCTTGAACGGTCCCTCTCATTTGCATGACGGCTGCCGCTTCATGTATGAGCTCGGTTGCCTGGGGGCCGATGATGTGGACACCCAGGATTTCACCCGATGTCGCATCAGCGATAATTTTCACAAATCCCCGGCTCTCTCTTATAATACTTGCCCTGGGGTTTTGTCCGAAAGGAAACCTGCCGACCTTGATATCCAGTCTTCTTTCTTTGGCCTCGAATTCCGTTATGCCGACTGCCGCCGTTGGCGGCACGGTACGAATCAACCGCGGCACCACGCGATAATTCATAGTCGCATCTCTGCCCATGGCGTTGGTGCCGGCTACCATTCCTTGAATCATGGCGATGCTGGCCAGCATCATTTCGCCGGTGGCATCACCGGCCGCATAGACCCCCTTGACGCTGGTCTCCATCTTTTCGTTTGTTCTGATTCTCCCCTCGGTTACCGCTACGCCGGCATTCTCCAGGCCAAGCCCATCCACAAGTGGTTGCTGACCCAGGGCGAATACGGCGAATTGTGCTTCCACTTTCTGTTTTCCACCCTCACCAGAGATGGTTATTGACTTACCTTCTTCACCGTCATCAATCCTCTCGATATCTACCCCGGCGTATATGTGGACGCCGTCGGCTTCGAGAGCTTGCTGTACCTGAGCGGCAATCTCCTCATCTTCATTAGGGAGCATTTGAGGCCTTCTGGCTATTAGACTGACGGTGCAGCCCAGGTTGACCCAGACGGTAGCTAATTCCAGAGCCGTGACGCTACGCCCGATAATCGCCAGGCTCCTGGGAAGCTCGTTTAAATCCAGGAGTTCCTTGGTCGTGAGCACTCCCGGACCGTAGGCCCCGGGTATCTCGTACCTTCTGGGCAGAGAGCCTGAAGCAATTATGATTTTATCTGTCTGGATTGTCTCTGTCTTTCCGTTGTCAGAGGTGATTTCTACCTGGTTTGGCGAGGCTAACTTCGCCGAACCGATGACAACCTGTACGCCGGTAGCCTGTAACCTGGCTTCCATACCGGCGACCACTCCCTTGACCACCTTCTCCTTCTCACTTATTAACTTGTGATAATCAATCTCAACCTGCCCTACATTGATACCGTCCTTGCCGGCTTCTTTCACCGATTTGAGAACTTCGACGCAGTGGTCCATGAAGCACATGGGTATGCAGCCCCAATTCGGGCAAATACCTCCCACTTTCTCCTTTTCCACGAGTATCACGTTTCCACCAAGTTGGGAAGCGATTTGTGCCGCAAGAAAACCGGCAGTGCCCCCGCCGATTACTATCACGTCCGTCTCAGCCAATTGTCGTATCGCCCTCCTACCTGAAATATCAGGTTCGCCCTTTTCCGCAAAGCCAGACTACCACGCTGCACTCCCCTTGTCAATTGACACGGATAACCCCGGGTTATAAAATCAGTCCATGAAAGTCCATATCACACCGAAAACTCGCCTGGGGAGGTGGTCGACCTGG
>DAOVRI010000160.1 GCA_030628245.1 Dehalococcoidales bacterium | reverse complement strand
CGAGTAGATAGTAATGGTGCTGTACTGACGCTTGAGAAACGCCCAGGCACCCTGAAAGATGATATCGCCGATTTCTTTCATTTTAGGTGTCCCCGTGGGACGCTTGAGCACGTTCCTGGCAAGCAGTATGGCGAAGATAATTGTTATTACCCCGGCCGCAGGTACAATCCAAAATATTCCTGGTAGCATTTTCCCCCTTTTCTAATAGAGCAGAATTTGCTCAAATATTGTGTTTTCTATACTTCCCGGCGAGTCGGTCGTTTTATGGCAAACACGACCCGCCCGGCTCATTTAGAAAATTTATTGAAAAACAATAGAGCAGGGGTACACTAACTCCTGCTCTACGCCATTAAGTCATTTACGACCACGGTCACTTAGGAATTATATACGATAATGAGTGTGTTTGTCTAGGGGCTAACACGCCGGGGCATATTGAGTTATTATTCCCCAAACTTAATTCTGGGTATATCGGCCTCTTTCATGCTATCGGCAAACGACCAGAAGTAAGCCTCCCCGGTGTATATCTGGAATACGGCGAGCAGGGGATTATCCGGCTCGGTAATGCCGAAATCCTTGACGAAGGGCCTCTCCTCAATGCACTTTGCCCTTATTTCGGGGTCGGTAATAAACTTCACCTTACCGGAAACCCTCATTGCCTTGTTGAAATCCTCGGTGCAATAATACGCCTCTACTTTAGGGTTCTTCTCCATCTGCTTGCACAGGGCCTTGACGGTCTGTGCCTGGAAATAGAATCCTGTCTCATCGGCGTACCACATGCCCAGGATCCTGACCCTCGGCTGGTCACCTTCTACGGTGGCTAAATAACAGGTTTTATTCTCATTAGCGAAATTAACGCAATCATTGAAGTCCATTTTATTGCTCCTTCTCTCAAAATTCCACAGGTTCTCTATTTTACGCTGCTTACTGCTATCTCTTGGGATTCCACCTGACATCGGTATAACGCTCTCGCAGCTTGGGTTTTTCAATCTTGCCGGTTGGGTTGCGTGGCACGTCACCGAAGAGGATGATTCTAGGCCAGGCATACTTGGGCAGCTGCGGTTCGTAGTAAGCCCTCATTTCTTCCTCGGTCAGGTCAACACCCTCTTTGGGCTGAACGATGGCGGCAACCACCTCACCGTATCTATCATCAGGAATACCTATGATGGCCACGTCCTTGACCTTGGGCTGGCCGATGAGGACAGATTCCAGGTCGACGGGGAAGATATTCTCGCCGCCGCTGATAATCAGGTCTTTCTTTCTGTCGATATAGGAGATGAAGCCTTCTTCGTCCTGCTTCACCAGGTCGCCGGTGTAAAGCCAGCCGTTCCGAAGAGTTTCGGCGGTTTTCTCCGGGTTCTTGTAATAGCATTTCATAACGTTTGCCCCCCGGACAATCATCTCGCCGACACCGCCGGCCGGAACGTCATTACCATTATCATCAACCACCCGCGCGTCAATGTTAATCCGCGGATATCCGAAAGAGCCGAGTTTATGAAAGTTTTCTAGGCCGAGGTGCATGCAGGGTCCCGCCGTCTCAGTGAGGCCATAGTTCTCTTCGTAATCGATGTTCGGGAAGTACTTTATAAAACGCCGGACGAGTACCGGAGGGATAGGCTGCGCTCCGGAGTGGACCAGTCGCAGGGAACTCACGTCATAGTCCGACAGTTTCAAATCGCCCCTATCAAGAGCGGTGACGATGTCCTGGAGCCAGGGTACCAGAAGCATACAGATCGTTACCTTTTCCTTACTGATGGTCTCCAAGATAAGCTTGGCCGTAACCCTCTCGCCGCCGGTGGTCATAACGGCCCGGGCACCGGCAATCAGGCTGCCGAACCAGTGCATTTTACCGCCGGTATGATAGAGCGGCTGAATGAGGAGGAAGCAGTCTTTCCGGGCCTCACGATGAGAAAAGTTTTCGTTGACGGCGGTGTGTTCCAGGCTCCGGTGGCAGAGACACGTGGCTTTCGGGTCACCGGTTGTGCCGGAAGTAAAGTAGAGTCCGGCTTCATCTTCACCGCTCAACTCGATATCCGGCGGTACGGGAGAGGACTCCGCCAGTACATCGTCATAAGCCTCCATACCCTGCGGCAGATTTTCGCCCACGAATATGTAATTCTTAATCGTCGGCATATCCGGGCGAATTTCCTCCACCCGCTCGGTAAAGTCCTGGTCCAGCATCATAATCTTGGGTTCGGCAATATCAACACAGTACTTAATCTGGCGGCTGATGAACCTGAAGTTGACAGGCGCCGCCATGGCGCCGGTCTTCAGTATGCCGAAATAAGCTTCAAGCCATTTGACGGAGTTCATCATCAGGTGAACAACGACATCGCCCTTCTTAATGCCCCTGGCGATGAGGGCATTGGCAACGCGGTTGGCATTGTCGTCGAACTCCTTCCAGGTAACCTCTCTCCTCAAATTCTTGCTCGGAGTTATCTCTATCAGCGCCAAGGAATCAGGGGTTAATCTGGCATTTCTGGCAAGTATTTCTGTTATGGTCATATTGTCAGCTCCTTCTAGCCCGCCTGCATGCGGCTCTATTTTGGACAGGTAATATTCAGTAAGTGATAGGAATTCAGCGAATATGAACCTGCATTAGCTAAGTACATAGTACGGTTGCCATTTGCTGGCATGATGGACACGCTTGATTATAGTTTATATTAGTATATATTGTCAATTTGCCCAGCTTGGAGCGCTATCTGGCGCTGTGCTATAATTCTGTTAAGGGAACGGCATAAAATGATAGAACAACTCAAAAAAATCGAGAAGCGTTACCGGGAGCTCGACAGGAAGATGGCCCGGCCCGAGATAGCGACGGACCTCAGCCAGCTGCAGACACTGGCCCAGGAGAGGGCAGCCATTGAAGAAATCGTGATGACTTACCGGAAATACAGAGACGTCGAAAAGTCACTGGAAGAGACCAGGGCAATGCTGGATGACGACCTCGACGAAGAGATGGCCAACCTGGCCAGGCAGGAAATCGAATCGCTGGAAAAGAAACTCAGTGAGCTGAAGGAGAAACTCAGACTGGCATTATTGCCCAAAGACCCCAATGACGAGAAGGATATCATCATGGAAATCCGGGCGGGGACGGGGGGTAACGAGGCCGCGCTCTTCGCCGCCGACCTCTTCCGCATGTACACTCGATATGCGCAGGCTCACAACTGGAATACCGATATTCTCAGCATGAGTGAAAGCGGTATCGGCGGCTTTAAAGAGATAATCTTTGAGGTAAAAGGAAAGGGCGCTTACAGTCACTTAAAATACGAGAGCGGCGTCCACCGCGTCCAGCGCGTGCCGGTCACCGAGGCCTCCGGCAGAATCCACACCTCCACGTCTACGGTGGCTGTCCTGCCCAAAGCGGAGGAGGTGGATATCGACGTTAACCCCGAAGACTTCAAGATTGACGTTTTTCACAGCGGCGGAGCCGGGGGTCAGAACGTGAATAAAGTAGCCACGGCCATCCGCATGACGCACCTGCCCACGGGAATGGTCGTCGTCTGCCAGGACGAACGCTCGCAGCTTCAGAATAAAGTAAAAGCCATGTCCGTGCTCAGAACGCGACTACTGGATATCAAGCGGCGCAAACAGGAAGAGCAGATAACCTCTGACCGGCGCTCACAGGTCGGCACGGGCGAACGCGCCGAAAAGATAAGGACATACAACTACCCCCAGGACCGCATTACCGACCACCGTATCAATCTCAGCGTTCATAACCTGCCCAAGTTCATGGAAGGCGAGCTGGACGAGTTAATCGGCGCTCTAACCGCCAATGAGCAAGCCGAACAACTCGAGGGACATACAGTGTGAACCGCCGACAGGCTTTAGCTTATGCCCGCAGAACCCTGGCGGATAATAACATCGAAGACGCCTCGCTGGAAAGCGAAATTCTCTTAAAACACGTACTGGGGATAAATCGCGTTCAGCTCTATGCAGACCTCGACCATGATTTTATTCCCTCATATAAGAAAGCCCTGAACAGGCTTCTGGAACGCCGCGTTCAAGGAGAGCCCTCGGCTTATATCACCGGACACCGCGAGTTCTATGGCCTCGATTTCCGGGTTGACCGCAATGCCCTCATCCCACGACCGGAAACCGAACTACTGGTTGAAAAGGCTATCCGCCTGACTCAGAGCCAGGCTATAACCAGCATTGCCGACATCGGCACCGGCTGCGGGGCTATCGCCGTCAGCCTGGCCGTAAACCTCCCGGGAATGACCATTTATGCCACCGATGTCTCAGTCCCGGCACTGGAACTCGCCCGGTCTAACTACCGAAGACACGGCGTGACCGACAGAATCGTCCTTTTACAGGGCGACATGCTGGAACCCCTGCCAGAACCCGTCGACCTGATAATTGCCAACCTGCCGTATGTCCGGGAATCTGATTTACCCCCCAACGGCCCCTTGAGTTTCGAGCCGGAGCTGGCGTTGAACGGTGGAGAAGACGGACTGGACAGTAT
>DAOVRI010000075.1 GCA_030628245.1 Dehalococcoidales bacterium | reverse complement strand
GACTACCTGTTCCAGGCGCAGGAAGCCGATGCGGAACTGGGTTTGCACCAGTTCACCGACGGTACGTACCCGCCGGTTGCCGAGGTGGTCGATATCGTCGCCGGAGTCCTGGCCGTTATTAATCATGATGATGTGTCGCACTATCTCGATGATGTCTTCATGGGTAAGGGTGCGCTCCTTCAGGCTGACCTCAAGGCCCAGTCGCTTGTTCAGCTTATAACGGCCGACTCTCCCCAGGTCGTAGCGTGCCGAGTCGAAGAACAGGTTCTTTATCAGCTTCCTGGCGTTGTCGAGGGAGGGAAGCTCGCCGGGGTGCAGTTTCTTGTAGATATCGATCAGAGCTTCTTTCTCATCTTTGATAAGCGGCTCACGGTCCATCGTCGTGCTGATGAAGTGATGGTCTGAGATGTTGTCCTCTTTTTTGAACAGTTTGAGCAGTTCCTCGTCACTGCCGTAGCCGATGGCGCGCAGGAGGGTGGTGATAGGAATCTTCCGTTTGCCGTCTATTTTAGCCGATATTACATTCTTGTTGCTGGTCTCGAACTCCAGCCAGGCCCCGCGGGTGGGGATTAGTTTCCCATGACATAAATCACGACCGGAAGCCGGGTCTTCTTCGCTGGTGAAGTAAACACCCGGTGAGCGCAGTAGCTGGCTGACGACCACCCGTTCGGCACCGCTGGTGATAAAGGTGCCCTTGGCGGTCATCAGCGGGATATCGCCAAAGAACAGGTCCTGTTCTTTGATTTCTCCGGTTTCTTTAACCAGAAGACGTACCTTGACGTACAGGGGGGTGGAAAAGGTCTGGTCCCGTTCGTGGCATTCCTGCTCGGAATGCCCCGGGCGAGGCTCGCGGAACTCGTAAGCGATAAAGCCGAGTTCCAATCTGTTGCCGGTCAGGTCTTTAATAGGGGATATCTCTTCCAGCAGCTGTTTCAGACCTTCTTCCTGGAACCTCTGGAAGGAATCGAGCTGAACCTTAATCAGGTTGGGTACATCCAGGACGTTGGGTAGCTTGGCATAGGATTTGCGTGGAACCGGGGTCTTTGACTTGGGTGTGGGTACTGGCGATGCTGAAACCATCTCTACTCCTTAGAAAAATGCAACAATTCTCGTGTCTCGTGTTTTAAGCGCTATCATTCAGAATGAAGACATGCTTATATACGCGGCAGTATTACGGACATACACATATGGGAAGGTTAAAATAAAAAACACTTGGGGCATTACTACAAACATATATGATATCATTTTCGTATATACCTTGTCAAGTCCCGCGACATTTTTTTCTTAAAATTAAACAAATTCTTTATTGTTTTTTAGAACGAGGCAGGCAGTATTAAAATAAAGGCTCCATCCTGCTATAATAAAGGCGAGTGATATGGGTAAGTTGACAAGGGCCAGGCTGGTACTGGCTATTATCAGTACGTCGTTAGAGGAAGTGGCCATCTATGTGATATGGCGCTGGCTTCTTCCCGAGTTCGGGGTTGAGCTGCCTTTTCAGGTGCTTATCGGCGTGATGGTGGCCTGGGTTGCTTTCGGCGCATGGCTTTTTATTTTTACCACCCGGACTCTGAGAAGGCAGGTGCCGGTCGGTTTGCCGTCCATGGTCGGCACCAAAGGTAGAATCGCCAGCAGGCTGTCCCCGGAGGGTATGGTGAGAATCAAGGGTGAGCTCTGGGGGGCAACGTCAGCCGAGGGGGATATCGATACCGGTGAGGATGTCGTGGTGGTGAGTGAGGACGGCTTAAAGCTATCCGTGCGTAGAGTTAGCGATAGCAGAACTAAACGTTAAAGAGAAAGGTAATGACATCGCCGTCCTGAATGATATAGTCTTTACCTTCGAGTCGGAGCAACCCCTGTTTTTTCGCCTCGGTGATACCGCCGCACTTTACCAGTTCGTTAAAGCCGACGCCTTCGGCACGGATGAATCCCTTTTCCATGTCAGTATGAATTTTACCGGCGGCTTTCAAGGCCGTGGTGCCTTTCTTGATAGACCAGGCTCTGACCTCGTTCGAGGCGATGGTGAAGAATGAAATCAGGTTCGAAAGTTCGTAGGACATTTTTATGGTGCGTTCCAGCCCCGGTTCTTCGATACCGTAATCGACACGGAATTCCTTCGCCTCGCTTTCTTCCATCTGTGCCAGTTCCATTTCCAGCTTGCCGCAGAGAGTGATAACCCGGCATCTGGTGCCCGAATATTGCGTGTTCAACTCCGCTTCAAGAGAGGCTGCTTCGGGTATCTGCTCTTCCCCGATATTGACCGCGATGAGGAGCGGTTTGGCGGTGAGGAACTGGTAGCTGGTGATGATTCTGGCCGCGGACGGTTCCAGGTCCAGCTCACGGATGGGCCTGTCGTTTTCCAGTTCGACTTTCAATCGCATTAAGATGTCTTTTTCATGGAGGAAACCCTGGCGTTCTTGTGGCTTAGCCCCTTTCAAGGAGACCTCCAGTTTTTCCAGCCTTCTCTCCATGATAGCCAGGTCGGAGAAGACGAGTTCCATGTTAAGAGTGCCGATGTCTCTCCTGGTATCCAGGCTGCCTTCGGGATGGGGAATACTTTCATCGGTAAAGGCGCGGACAACGCAGATGAGCGTGTCAACGGTGCTGAGCTGGTTGAGCAGTTCGCCGCCTATTCCTTTATCCTGGGCCAGGCTCTTGACCGATGCCCCGACGTCAATGTACCTGGCTTCGGCCGGGACTATTTTTTTGGGGTGAAGCATCTCGTCCAAAACCTTGAGGCGGGGCTCCGGGACCCTGGTGATACCGATGTGCGGGGAGAGTCCGTCCGTAGTGTGGGTGACGGTACCCGCTTTGCCTCCGGTTAAGGCGTTGAAAACGGTTGTCTTACCGCTCTGGGGCAGGCCAATAATACCGATATTAATACTCATCAGTGCAACGCATGGCTGGCCGGCTGTAGTGAAATTATCAGCGGCCTTTCCTGACTATTTCTCGGGCTTTCTTGATGGCCAGGTCTCTTTCGTCTATATTAAGTTTATCGTTGGCGGCCAGGTTCAGCAGGACGAGCAGCGCTTCGTGGGAGGCCATCTCGCCGAGCTGTTTGATGGCCTGTGTCCTGATTTTACCGGCCATTTGCATATCCGTGGCAATACCTGCCAGTTTCCTGAGTTCTTCAGTCACGCCGCCTTCTTCAGGGATTTCCGACATTATTATTCACCTCTTGATTACAGTAGTATGGTCAGATGATTTATATTTTATTCTTAGTGCGATTATTCCTTAACGGCGGTTTTTTGTCAACCTTACTCATCGGCCTTCGGTGTGGTAAAATAGGTAAAATCTCTCCCGGAGGATGATAGTTGCTGCACGTGCTTATCGGCGAGGATGATTTTTCCATCCGCCAGGCGCTTGAGGAGATAAAGAAGGGCATCGGCGACGCCACCGCCCTGATGAGCAATACCACCGTCTTTGACGGACGTCAGGTGACGCTGGAACAGTTGAGGAGTGCCTGCGAGACGGTGCCTTTTCTATCCGAAAAGCGACTTGTCATCGTCGAAGGCTTACTGGAGCGTTTCGAGTCCGGAAATAAAACAGGCCGTAAGAAATCGTCCCGACAGCCCGGGCAGCCGGAAGAATATAAGACGATAGCCGACGGCATTAAACAGCTGCCGGAATTCACGGAACTGGTGCTGCTTGGGGGCAGCATAAGAGCCGGTAATCCGCTGCTGCGCGAGCTGGCAACTACAGGGAAGGTCAGGACATTTCCCAGGCTGAAGCAATCTCAATTGAGCCAGTGGGTTTTAAAGCGGGTGAAAGCAACTGGCGGCAGCATATCTCCGCAGGCGGTAAACCTGCTGATTAGATTCGTGGGTAACGACCTCTGGATTATGGCCGGCGAGGTTGACAAGCTGGACCTGTTTACCGGCGGGCGTCGCATCGAGGAAGATGATATCAGGGCGGTCGTGAGCTATGCCCAGGAGGCCAGTATCTTTGCCATGATTGATGCCGTCCTCGAGTTCAGGGTAGGTGCTGCCCAGGAGCTTTTACAGCAGTTGCTCAAGCAGGGAGCGGCATCGGCCCAGCTTCTGGTCATGCTGTCGCGGCAGGTCAGAATTATCTTCCAGATAAGGGAAATGAGAGGCCGGAAAAAGACCCGCGCGGATATTCAAGGCAAACTGGGCCTGACTTCCGACTTTGTTCTGCGTAAGGCGTGGGACCAGGCGGATAGGTATTCACCCGCACGACTGCGCGAGGTGTATCACCGGCTTTTGGAAACCGATATCTCCATCAAGACGGGGAAACTGGACGGCGAAATTGCCCTCAGTATCCTCATTGCCGAACTGGGGCAGAGAGGCACCGTTTCAGCTTGACAAATCGGCGAAATGGGATAAAGTAGTAATAATATGACAGGACAGCACGACGCTCCCATCCTGGCCGTCGATATCGGCGGCACCAAGATATTGACCGCTCTTTTTTCCCCTGAGGGTAAAATGCTGGCTAAAGACGTCTGCCCGACCCTGGCCGACGAAGGTGTCAAGCCGGTCATCGAGCGTCTCTGCTCGGCAATAGAAAGTATGCTCGACGGGAATAACCTGAAAGCTTCCCAAATAGGTGGCATCGGCATTGCCTGTGCCGGTGGTATCGACTCCGGTAGGGGGGTGGTAGTAACCCCTTCCCCGAACATGGCGGGCTGGGTGGATATACCGCTGGCTGATATCATACGGGAACGATTTAAAATCGGCACCTTTGTCGTCAATGATGCCAGTGCCGCGGCCCTGGGGGAGCACCGTTTCGGTGCCGGGAGGGGGGTAAACAATCTCGTTTTATTTACGCTGGGCACCGGCATCGGCGGCGGTATTATCGCCAACGGAGAGCTTTATCTCGGCGCCATCGGCGCGGCTGCGGAGATGGGCCACATGACTATCGACGATAACGGTCCGCAGTGCGGCTGCGGTAATACCGGCTGCCTGGAAATGCTTGCCTCCGGCCGGGCGGTGGAGAGGGACGCTGTGAAACGTATCAGCCAGGGTGAAAAATCCTCTCTTACCGAGATGGCCGGGGGGAAGGCGGAAAGCGTTACCGCGGAGCAGGTCGGGACGGCCGCCAAGAATGGCGACCCCCTGGCCCTGGATGTGCTCTCGCGGGCGGCTTACTATCTGGGTATCGGTATGGTCAACGTGGTCAATATCTTCAACCCGGAGATGATTGTTCTCGGCGGAGGTATGGCCGAACTGGGTGACCTGTTCATCGGACCGGGCAGGAAGATGGTGGCGGAGCGCGCTTTCCCCATTTCTTCACGGATAGTGCGTATTGTTACGGCACAACTCGGTAACGAGGCGGGCGTCTGCGGCGCGGCGGCCTTCGCTCTTGACCGGTCGAAGAGGGGGACGGCATGAAAGTCCGTAAAGCGGTTATTATCGCGGCCGGACGGGGGACCAGGTTCCTGCCCATGACCCGCTCTCTACCCAAGGAGATGCTGCCCCTGGTGGATAAACCACTGATTCAATACGCGGTGGAAGAAGCGCTCGGTTCGGGTATCGAGCAGGTTATTATCGTCACGGCGCAGGGTAAGTCGGCTATTGAAGACTACTTCGAGCGTTCTCCCGAGCTGGAGCATTTCCTGGAGCAAAAGGGAGACGCGGAGCACCTGTCGCAGATGCGGGAAATTACCGGTATGGCGGACGTCCGCTATGTCAGGCAGAAAGAGCAGCTGGGTCTGGGACATGCTATTTTAATGGCTAAAGAAATTGTTGGTAACGAGCCTTTTGCGGTGATACTCCCCGACGATATTATCGATAGTGATGTGCCGTGCCTGAAACGGATGATAGATATTTACGAGAAATACGAAGCGGGCGTGATAGCCGTGGAGAGAGTCGGCGATGAGGATACCAGGAAATACGGCATTATCGAACCGAAACGGGTCTCGGAGAGAGTGTATCAGGTACTGAGTCTGGTGGAGAAGCCGGAACCGGCGCAGGCCCCTTCGCGACTCGGTATCGTGGGCAGGTATGTGCTGACGCCGCAGATATTCGATGTTTTAGCCGTCACCCCGCCGGGTAAGGGTAACGAAATTCAGGTAACCGATGCCCTGCAACTGCTGCTGAAGCAGCAGAAGCTCTACGCCTTCGAGCTTGAAGGGGTACGCCATGATACCGGCAATCCGCTGGGATGGCTGAAGGCTAACGTGGCGCTGGCTTTAAAACGTGATGACCTCGGCCCGGAGTTGAGAGAATACTTCAAAAAACTGCTCTGATATTCTCATCCATTGACAGCCAGCACCCCTTGAACTTAAAATTACAGGTAAGTAGTTACCGTCTTTATCTGGAGCGATTTTGTGAATAGCGACGAGATACGTTCGGCATTTCTAAAGTTCTTCGAGGAGAAGGGGCATAAGGCCATCCCCAGCTCTTCGCTGGTGCCCAAAGGAGACCCCACCCTGCTGCTGACCAGCGCCGGCATGGTGCAGGTCAAGCCGTATTTCATGGGTGAGGAGAAGCCGCCCGCTCTCCGGCTGGCCTCCTGCCAGAAGTGCTTTCGCACCACCGATATCGAGTTGGTCGGCGACGCCACGCACCTGACCTTTTTCGAGATGCTGGGTAATTTCAGCGTCGGTGACTACTTTAAAAAAGAAGCCATCGCCTGGGGGTGGGAGTTCCTTACGGAACGCATGAAGATATCGCCCGATAAACTCTGGGTGACCATTTACCTCGATGACGACGAGTCGTTCGAATACTGGCGGGAGATAGGCATCCCCGAAGAAAAGATAATACGCTTTGGCGAGGAGGACAACTTCTGGGGTCCGGCGGGCAGTTCCGGTCCCTGCGGCCCCTGCAGCGAGATTCATTACGATTTCGGCCCGGATAAGGGCTGCGGTAAACCCGACTGTCAGCCGAACTGCGAATGCGGGCGTTTTACCGAGTTGTGGAACCTGGTCTTTACCCAGTATAACCAGGACGAGGCCGGCAACCGCACGCCGCTGCCGAAGCCGAATATCGATACCGGCATGGGGCTGGAAAGATTGGTGGCGGTGATGGCAGGTAAGACATCCGTCTATGACACCGACCTGTTTATGCCGCTGTTGGAGCGCGTATCGAAACTGACCGGTAAGAAATACGGCGCCAACGCCGATGATGATAATGCCATGCGGGTGGTCGCCGAGCACGGCCGTGCCATGGCTTTTCTTATTGCTGACGGCGTTATCCCCAGCAACGATGGCCGGGGCTACGTGCTGCGGCGGCTCTTAAGGCGGGCGGCGCTTTTTGGGCGGCGGCTGGGACTGGACAAGCCGTTCCTGTCCCAGCTGGCTGAGGCAACTGTCAAACAGATGGGCGCTGTCTATCCCGAACTCAAGCAGCGGCGGGAATCTATTATTAAGACGATTCAACCTGAAGAAATAAGATTCGATGAGACTCTCAAGACTGGACTGGAAGTTATTGATAGTGTGCTGTCGAAAGCAGCTGTGAAAAAGGCTAAGAAAGTATCAGGTAAAGATGCCTTCCGACTCTACGATACTTACGGCTTCCCCGTAGAGCTGACGAAAGAGATTGTGGAAAAGTCGGGTTTTTCGGTGGACATGGATGGCTTCGAGAGGGAGATGGAGAAGCAGCGGGAGCGGTCAAGAGCTAAACACAAGTTTGACGTGGTAATTACGCCATCGACCTTAAACTTAAAAACTACTACTTTCCCGCCAACAGTTTCTGTTACTGAACGCACGGAGTTCGTCGGCTATCACAATCTAGAGCAGAAAGCGAGAATAGCCGGGCTCATAGTTGATGGCAAAGAAGTCGATACTGTCGAAGCGGGGCAGGAGGCCGGTCTGGTGCTGGACACGAGTCCCTTCTACGCCGAGATGGGCGGGCAGGTCGGTGATACCGGCGAGATAGTCGGTCAGAACGGACGTTTTACCGTCACTGATACCGTTCGCGTCCAGCCAGATATCACCATGCATCAGGGTAAAGTAGTAGATGG
>DAOVRI010000151.1 GCA_030628245.1 Dehalococcoidales bacterium | reverse complement strand
CGCCTTTCCTCTTGATGGAGGCAAGACATCGGAGATAGAAACCTCCCACAATGGCCAGGAAAAAACCGTGGCCGAGATGAGCGTGGTCGAAATCAACTGGGAAGGCAAACCCGCCTACCTGGCTTCCCTGCGTAATATCACCCAGCGCAAACGGGCGGAGGAGAAACTACGAGAGTCGGAGGAGAGACTAAAAAAGTATCTGGAAGGCGCTCCCGATGGTGTTTATATTAATGATATAAAGGGTACATTACTCTATGGCAATAAAAAGGCGGAGAACCTCACAGGATACAAAAAGGAGGAATTGGTAGGTACTAGTTTCCTTAAGAATAACATCCTCCCAGCAAAGTATTTGCCCAAAGCCGGCAAGACACTGGCGCGTAGTGTGATGGGGAAACCAACCGGCCCGGATGAATTCGAACTGAACAGGAAGGATGGTAGCCATGTATGGGTGGAGATAAACAGCACCCCGGTTAAACAAGAGGGAGAATTACAGATCATTGGCTTTGTCCGCGACATCACCGAACGCAAGCTGGCGGAGGATGCGTTAGCCGAAAGCGAGGAATTCAGCACCGGCCTGCTGGAAAACTCACCGAACCCAATCACTGTTGTTAACCAAGATTTCTCCTTAAAATACGTCAATCCAGCGTTTGAAAAGCTGACGGGTTTCACTTTAAAGGAAATTGCCGGCGTGAAAATGCCGTTTCCGTGGTGGCCGGAAGAAAAAAAGGCAGAAAGACTTACCGGCGTGCAACAAGGAGCGATAAGCGGCAACGTAAAAATGGAGCAAATGAACCAGACTAAAAACGGGGAACATATTTGGGTTGAGATAAGAATAACACCGATATATGTCAACGGTGTATTTAAATACTATCTGTCAAATTGGGTAGATTTTACCCAGCGCAAGAAGGCGGAGGAAGCGCTACGCTTTTCGGATGCCGCCTTCAAGTCCATACACGAAAGCGTTATCGCGGCAGACACGGACTTCATTATCACGCACTGGAATAAGATAAGCGAACAAATTTACGGAATCAAAGAATCCGAGGCTATCGGCAAAAAGCTGCTGGACGTTATCGAGATAGTAGAGACCCGTCCCGGTGAAAATGCGAAGCGATTTAAGGTGCTTGAAGATAACGGCTACTATCAGGAGGAACAGCTGCACCGTACCAGGCACGGTGAGGTGTGGGTCGACGTAAGTCTACAGGCTATAGAGGATAGCGGTAAACGCCACGGCTGGGTGGCACTGGCTTCAGTCATAACCCAGCGCAAGCTGGCCGAGGAAGCCATGAAACGGAGCGAGGAAAAATATCGTGAGCTCATCAGCACCTCAATCGACGGCATCGTATCCACCGACCCACAGATGAGAGTTATCATATGGAACCAGGGGGCGGAAAGAATATTCGGCTACAAAGAAAAAGAGATGCTGGGACAGAATGTTTTAAAAATAATCCCGGAAGAATTTCAAAAGGGTGTGGCAAAAGGGGTTGCTCAAATAGTAAAGACCGGCAAGAGTAGTGTGGCCAATAAGATACTGGATACGGTCGGCCTGAGGAAAGACGGCTCTACGGTCCCCATCGAACTATCGGTATCATCGAGGAAATCTGAAGACCATTACATCACCACGGCCATAATCAGAGATATCACGGAACGCAAAGAGGCCGAGGAAAAACTGAGGAAAATCGACGAGATGAAATCGGAATTCCTCTCCAACGTCTCGCACGAACTGCGCACGCCACTGCAGTCGATTAGCGGTTTCACCAAGCTGCTTATGAATGGTCAGGTACCCGACCCCGCCACCCAGCAGGAATTCCTGCAGATTATCGACGGTGAAACCGTTCACCTCGGTAATCTCATCAACAGCCTGCTGGACATGTCGCGGCTGGAATCCGGTAAATTTCAGATAAACAAGCAACTCATGCCGATACGTGACATTATTCTTGACTCCGTGACGAGCTTCCACACTCTGGCCCGCGATAAAGACATTAACCTTCACGAAGATATTCCCGCTCAACTACCGGAAATGGAAATAGACGGCGAACGCTTCCGGCAGGTTGTCATCAACCTTCTCAGCAACGCCATCAAATACAGTGACCCCGGTAGCAGTGTCACGGTCAAGATTGAGAAACGTGAAGAGGAGCTATTATTCCAGATTTCCGACCACGGTATCGGCATATCTCAGGAAGCTTTGCTGCACCTGTTTGAGAGGTTTTACAGAGCCGAAGATAAACTCGACAGATGCGGCACCGGACTGGGATTATATATTGCCAAGCAGATTATCGAGGCGCACGGTGGACAAATCTGGGCGGAAAGCAAATTAGGCGAAGGCAGCACCTTCAGCTTCACCCTGCCGCTTAATAGTAAAGGAGGAAACGTTCATGGAAAAGAAAATTCTGGTCATCGAAGACGACCCCGCTATATCAAGACTGGTTGATTACTCCCTCAGGCACGAAGGCTACACGGTACTCTCGGCATCAAATGGTCTGGAAGGGATAAGGAAAGCACATAATGAGGCGCCTGACCTTATCATTCTGGATGTCATGCTGCCGGGCATGGACGGCTTTGAGATATGTCACCGCCTGCGGGCCGAAACTGATACCGCCCAACTGCCCATTTTAATGTTCTCGGCCAAAGCCCAGGAGGTAGATAAGGATACCGGACTGAAAGTCGGCGCCGATGATTACCTGCCCAAACCCGCCGCCCCGGTGGAAATAGTGAGCCGGGTAGAAAAACTGCTGGCTAAAAAGAAACGCGCCGCACCGACTCAGGAGAGGGTGAGTGGATAGCAATAAAGGCAGGCCCCTCGCCGCGGACAGGGCCGCCAAGAAGGGCCTGGGTGAGATGCTGGTTGAGGAGAACCTCATCACCCCGGCACAACTGGAGAGCGCCCTGGCGCTGCAGCAGCAACAGGGAGGCAAACTGAGCGACATCCTGTTAAAACAGGGCCTGGTCAAGGCCGAGCAACTGGCCATCGTCCTCAGCATCCAACTCAACCTGCCGCTGATAGACCTGAAGAGGCACGCAATACAGCCTGAAGCCCTGCGGCTTATCCCGGAAGATATGGCCCGGAAACACGAGCTCATACCCCTCGACATCGTCAACGACTCGTTGATGATTGTCATGGCCGACCCGGAGGATATCCGCACCATAGAAGACATTAAAGCCCAGGCCAAGATGAGGGTCGAGGTAGCGCTGGGCGTCCGCTCCGATATCGAGCGGGCCATCGACCTCAATTACAGGTCGAGCAGCGCCATCGAGAAACAGGTAAGCCAGTTCACCCCGGCCACCGTGGAGAAAATCGATGATACGGAGACTTTAGCCGCCAGGACGCCGATTGCGGAGACGCTCGACCTGCTGATTACCCAGGCCGTCAAGGACCGTGCCTCGGATGTCCACATCGAACCGCAGGAAGATAGACTCCGGATTCGCTACCGGATTGACGGTATTCTGCATGACATGTTTTCCTTTCCTCTCAGCATCCATAGTGCGCTGGTGTCACGGGTAAAAATCCTTTCCGGGATGGACATCTCCGAGCAGAGGCGCCCCCAGGACGGGCAATTCTCCATCAAACTGGGCGGCAACGAAGTCGATATCCGCGCCGCCACCATGGAAACACCCTACGGCGAGAGGGTCACCCTGCGGATTCTGGACAAGTCCCTGGCCCTTTTCACGCTGGCCGAGCTCGGTTTTCAACCCGGTGTCATGAAAAAGTACCAGGCAATGTTGAAGAGTCCCCTCGGCATGATACTGGTGAGCGGCCCCACCGGCTCCGGTAAGACCACCACCCTCTACGCATCCATAAATGAACTGGACCGCAACGAGCGCAATATCATGACCATCGAGGACCCAATCGAATACAGCTTCATGGACATCAACCAGACTCAGGTGAATACCAAGGCCGGGATTACCTTTGCCAGCGGCCTCCGGGCCATCATGCGGCACGACCCCGACGTGATACTCGTCGGTGAGATACGGGACACGGACACGGCAACCACCGCCATTCAGTCCGCTCTGACCGGCCATCTGGTACTGTCCTCAATCCATGCCAATGACGCCGTCGGCGTGCTTTTCCGGCTGATGGACCTGGATGTAGAACCGGCCTCAATCTCCTCGACACTTATCGGTATTGTCGGCCAGCGCATGGTCCGCCGTATCTGCCCCAACTGCCGCACGTCCTACCAGCCATCCGAGGAGGAGCGGCAGTCCATTAACAGGGAACTGGAGGAAAAAGTCACCACATTCTATCACGGTACAGGATGTAATCTCTGCGCCAATACCGGCTATCGGGGCCGGACCGGAATTTTCGAGCTTCTGGTCATGAGCGAGGAAATCAGAAATATGCTGCGCAGCCATGCCAACGCCGGCGAAATCAGAGCGCAGGCCATCGCCGAAGGCATGGTACCCATGAAACAGGATGGGATGCTCAAGGCAAAAGAAGGCATAACATCAATCAGCGAGGTAACACGCAGCGTCTTTTCCATTAACTGACAGTAATTACACAGGCTGTATCAGGTGAATAATGGCCTACAAATATAAAGCCTATACCAGTGATAAAAGGATTGTCCAGGGTACGATTGAAGTCACGTCGGAGAGCCTGGCCGAAGGCGCCCTGTATCGTGCCGGGTACCAGCATATCCTCAGCCTGAAAGAAATACCGCCCGGACTGAGCCTGGAAAGCCTGATACCGACCCTTTTTGGCGTCAAGACCCAGGAAGTGATTGACTTCTCCAACCAGCTGGCCACCCTGATTGAGTCG